>NZ_JBFIII010000016.1 GCF_041601295.1 Immundisolibacter sp. | reverse complement strand
GCCGAGCCATTCAGCAAACTGGACCACAATCTCAAGAAGGTAAAATTCGGTCAGTACCGGGGTTTTTTGTTTGCCAGCCTGTCCGACGACGTGCCACCGCTTGATGAGCACCTGGGCGATGCCAAGAAAATGCTGGACCTGGTCTGGGACCAGGGTCCGGACGGTATCGAGGCCATCCCCGGCGTATCCAGCTATACCTACAACGCCAATTGGAAGATGCAGGTCGAGAACTGCATCGACGCCTATCACCTGACGTCCTGCCACCCGAGCTTCATGAACATCGTCAGCCGCCGCAAGGCCGGCGAGAGCCGCAACACGCAGGTCAAATCCATCGACTTCAACGTCATGGACGTGGTCAAGGGCGGCACCGCCTGTTTTCCGCGCGGCCACGCGGTTATCTACGCCACCAACCCGCTTGAGAGCGAACGTGGCCTGTTCGTGCACAGGGACGAGGCGGTCGCCCGCTGCGGTGAAACCAAGGCCAAGTGGATGCTCGCCACGCGCAACCTGACCATCTACCCGAACGTGCAGTTCGCCGAGAACGCCTCGCTGCAGATGCGGGTCATCCGGCCGCTGTCGGTCGACAAGACCGAGATGACCATCTACTGCCTGGGCGCCAAGGGCGAGAGCGATGCCGCGCGGGAAATCCGCATCCGTCAGTACGAGGATTTTTTCAACACCTCGGGCCTGGCGACACCCGACGACACCATCGCCTACGAGGATTGCCAGTTCGGTTTCCAGGCCAAAACGCTCGACTGGCTGCAAGGCACCGCCCGCGGTATCACCGGCTACCACACCGGCCCCGATGCGCTATCGAGCGAGATAGGTATTGAACCCGACAGCGGCTTCATGGGCGCCATGGGCGCCTGGGACGAAACCGTTTACTACGGCGGTTACCGGGCCTGGAAGCAGTTCATCAAGGACGGGCTGGAAGCCGACGGCCTGCTGTGAGCCATAACCGCATCACCACATTTATTTGCAAGGGGAATATCCGTGACTGATCTTGTCAGGGCACTGGCCGAAGCCAGCCAGGTGCTGTATCGAGAAGCCATGTACGTCGATGCCCAGCGCTGGGACGAGTGGCTGGGCCTGTTCACCGACGACTGCGAGTACTGGCTACCGGCCTGGAGGGGGGAGCATGAACTCACCGCCAATCCCAAGCGTGAGATTTCGCTGATCTACTACGGGACCCGTGCCGGGCTGGAAGACCGCGTGTGGCGTATCCGCTCCGGGCAGTCCATCGCCAGCACGCCCATGCCGCGCACCACCCATACGGTGCATAACATTCTGGTCGAGGACGTGGCCGAGGACAGCATGACGGTGCTGTCCACCTGGACCGCGCACTGCTTTTTCCACAAGCTGAACGCCAGTGAAGTTTTTTTTGGCGATTACCGGCATAGCCTGCGCAAGACCGCCGATGGCTGGAAAATCGCCCGCAAGTACATCGTGTTGAAAAACGATTACGTGCCGACCATGCTTGATATCTACAATATTTAATTAATCGCCGAATCGATTTACCCAGGAGCCCGACCAATGTCCGTTACCGCCAAATCCATCGCACCTAAGCGCGATCAATCACCGCTGAACATGACTGCTTCGTACTGGCTGGAGGCGATGAACGAGGTTGGCGTCGACTACCTGTTTGCCAATATGGGTACCGATCACGCACCAATCATCGAAGCCATGGCCCAGTGGCGCCAGGAAGGCCGCAAGTACCCCAAGGTGATCCTGTGCCCGCACGAGAACACCGCCGTGCACATGGCCATCGGCTACTACCGCGCCACCGGCCGGGCTCAAGCGGTGCTGGTGCACGTGGATGCGGGCACCGCTAATTCAGCAATGGGCTTGCATAACGCGTTTCGCTCGCGCGTGCCCGTGGTACTGATGGCCGGCACCGCGCCGGTGACCATTCGCGGCGAGTTGCTCGGAACCCGCGACACCTATGTGCACTTCATTCAGGATCCCTACGACATGAAGGGTATCGTGCGTAATTACGTCAAGTGGGAGTACCAGCTGCCGACCGGCATCATCGTCAAGGAAGCCATTCGGCGTGCCTTCAGCATGGCCGAAAGCGACCCGCCTGGTCCGGTCTACATGACCCTGCCGCGCGAAATTCTGGCCCAGACCTGGGAACCGGAGCAGGTTGCCTCGTTCCCCGTTGATGCCTATGGACCGCTGCGATTCACCGGCGTTGATGACGCTCCGTTGATGCAGATTGCCGACCGCCTGCTGGCGGCCGAATACCCGCTGCTGATCACCAGCTTTGCCGGGCGCAACATCAAGACCCCGGCTCTGCTGGACGAACTGGGCCAACTGGTTGGCATGGGTGTGATCGAGTCCTACCCGCAGGTGCTGAACATTTCCAAGGCCTCACCGGTATTCCTGGGCAACCTGTCCGAGCCACATCTGCCGAAGGTCGATTTTGGCCTGATGGTCGATACCGACCTGCCATGGATGCCCAAGGAAGCCGATCCGAATCCGAACACCTTCTGGGCACATATCGACATCGACCCGATCAAGAACGACATCCCGATGTGGGGCTTCCCCGGCCACCTGAAGGTGCAGGCCGACAGCTACCTGGCCTTGTCGCGCCTGATTGAAATCATCAAGGACAAGCTCACCGACGCCCACCGTGCTCGCGCCAAGGCACGCCTGGAAGGCTTTGCCAAGCAGCGTCAGGAGGCTGTGGTCTTCATCCAGAACCTGGCCAAGGACAAGGGCGCGCCGGGCCTGATCAACCCAGGCTATCTATGCGCGGAGCTGAACAAGGTGCTGCGCGAGGATGACGTCCTGGTCAGTGAGGCGGTGATGAACGAGCCCTCGGTCGGCATGCAGATCCTGCGCACCAAGCCCGGCACCGTGCTGGGCCTGGGTGGCGGCGGCCTGGGCTACAGTCCCGGTGCGGCGCTGGGCGTCAAGCTGGCCAGGCCGGATGCGATGGTGCTGCACATGTCTGGTGACGGCAGCTTCTACTTCGGCAACCCCAGCTCCACCTACGAGGTGGCTCGTGAGCACAATCTGCCGATCTTCACCGTGGTGCTTGAAAATGGCGGTTGGTCGGCGGTCAAGGAATGCACCATCAAGGTCCATCCCGATGGTGTGTCGCGCGACACGGACGAGTTCCAGGCGCGTCTGAACCCGTCCTACCAGTTCCAGAAAGTGTGCGAAGCGGCCGGCGGCCATGGCGAGGACGTGATCAATCCAGATGACGTGCCAGCAGCCATCGCCCGTTGCGTGAAAGCGGTGCGGGAAGAAGGTCGCTCGGCGCTGCTGGTGGCGCATGTCAAGCGCCTGTAATCCAGCTTTGCATTGATAGAAAGCGCCGCCGTCTGAGAGGATGGCGGCGTTTTTGTAGAGGCATTGCTCTACACAGGAACGCGAGCCCGTACCGGATGGATTCGGTGCGGTATTACCAAGAAAAGGAGGATTTGTGATGTCCCTGAGGGCTCTTGGCTACCTCGGCGCCAACGCCGTTGATCTGAAGGAATGGAAGGATTACGCCTGCGACGTCTTTGGCGCACAAGTCATTGATGAAGGTCCGGACCAACTGAAGCTGCGTCTGGACGACAAACATCACCGCATGACCATCTATAAGGCCGATGCCCCCGGCCCGCGCTACTTCGGCTGGGACGCCGGGTCCCGCGCTGGCCTGGCCAACATCGTCGAGCACCTCAAACGCCGCGGTTGTGATCTGGCCGAGGGGACGGCCCAGGAAAGCGACGACCGGCAGGTGATGGGACTGGTGAAAGTGAACGATCCGTCCGG
Source organism: Immundisolibacter sp. (assembly GCF_041601295.1). Classification (NCBI taxonomy): domain Bacteria; kingdom Pseudomonadati; phylum Pseudomonadota; class Gammaproteobacteria; order Immundisolibacterales; family Immundisolibacteraceae; genus Immundisolibacter; species Immundisolibacter sp. The sequence continues at coordinate 32,137 of NZ_JBFIII010000016.1, read as the reverse complement.
CAACGCACTCGAGATTTTCTACGGGCAGAGGAGCGGCTATCCCTTCCAGCCGGCACGGCCGATGGCCGGGTTTCGCATTGGCGATATGGGCCTGGGTCATGTGGTATTCATGACCACCGTCCTGGATGAGATGCTGGAGTTTTACGGCGAACTCGGACTACGCATGAGCGACTACATCATCATGCGGGCCTTTGGGGACGCCAAGGCGCACTTCCTGCATTGCAATCCGCGTCACCATAGCGTTGCCCTGGTGCCGGGACCGTACAACGTGTTTCATCACCTGATGCTGGAGGTCAACGGCCTGGACGATGTGGGCACTGCCTATGACCTGATCAATGCGCGCAAGATCAATGTCACCCAGACCCTAGGCAAGCACACCAACGATCACATGATCTCGTTCTACTCGCAGACCCCGTCTGGCTTTGAGCTGGAGTACGGGTGTAACGGGCGCACCATCGATGATGAAGACGCCTGGAACATTGTCGAATACGACGCGGTCAGCTATTGGGGCCACATCGGTCCGGCCAACCCGGCACATTGACAAAACATGGGGGGACGCGCTCCCAAAATCGGTGGCTGTAAACCATCGATTGTGTATGCCACCGGAAAACCAGGTTTTTTCCGGTGGCGGGTGCTGCGCGGAATTCCCTGAGGACAGCCGTTATCGGCCCGTAGCGCTGCGCTGCCAGGGTGCGTCCCAGTCCTGGGTGCCAGCGCGTACCTCATCCCAATCGCGTGCCGCCATGACCTCCGCCCAGAAACGGTAGAAACCGCGCTGGGCAAGCTCACCGAGCGCGCCATCGCCGACGATGCCGGGCATGTCCGGATGGCGCCGGCCCTCGCTCAGGGCCATATTGCTCACCATGCGTCCGCGCCGCGCCTTCCAGCCCACGTTACTTTGGGTGCAGCTTTCCATGTTCTCGCCGTCGTCGCTTTCCAGCAGGCCGGCGGTGCCGAAAGTGCGGATAGCGCCGTCCACCACCTGGCGTTTGAGCTCGGCCGGCATGGACTTCTCGACCAGTGACCAGGTCCAAACCTCTATCTCGTTCGGCCCGCGCGGGTGCCATACCTTCCAGGTATTAGTGCCGTACAGGAACGAACAATTGGGGAAAATGCTGCCGTCCCAATGCGCGCCGTAGAATTTTTCGGCGCGCACCGGCCCGAGCATCTCGGCCACTTTGGGGCGCTGCGTTTCAAAGTACGCCTTGTACTCGGGAATGCTCGGCATCAGTAATGGACCGGCGCCGTGAGCGGCGGCAAAGCCGTGGCCGTGGCGGGTGGTGATCTGCATGCCGACTTTCTGCAACTGCGTGGTGTCACCGAAGATGGTGGCGATCTCGCTGCCCAGTGCCATGATGCTAGATACATGGGTCCACGGGATGTGGTAGCCGTCGCCGATGAAGTTCTCGGTTGGGATCTTCCAGTTGCAACGCAGGATCGACTTCATGGGCGGCCCGACCAGTTCGGCGCCCTGTCCATCGCCCACCATGAAACTATCCAGATACCAGCCCATCTCACCGAGATATTCGGCCAACGGCGGCGCATCCGGGTCCATGCATCCGAATACGAAGCCGCGGTAGCTTTCCACCTGTGCGAGGGGTTCGAGCGCGTGCGCGGCGCGATCGAAGCCACCCAGATAGACCTCGTGCTCGAGAGGCACGGCCGCCAGACGCCCGTCGCCGCCGTAGGACCAGCCATGGTAGTTACAGGTGAAAGCCTTGGCATTACCCGAATCGGCAAAGCACACCTTGTTGCCACGATGCTGGCAATAATTCAGGAATGCCTTGACCGAACCGTCGTCCTGGCGCACCACCAGCACCGCATCCTGGCCCATGAAGGTAGTGAAAAAATCCCCGGCATTGGGAATAGCCGACTCGTGTGTGAGGAATAGCCAGCAACGTGCGAACACGCGTTCGAGCTCCTGCTCGTACAGGCCTGAGTCCCAGAAAATGGATTTGGCCTGGGACCCATTTTCGATATCTACATAGTCGTGCGGGTTGAGCATGACGATCGTTCCTCCATGGTGATCCGGCAGCAGCACCGCGGGCATCTTAACGCTCGTAAACCTGTCGTGTAAGCCTCCCCCCAAACAGATGGGTCTTGTCGCGGCGATGTCCATGCAGTGGGGACGGTGCGATGTTTGCGCACCGCTTCTGAGGATGGTTGCTACACGCCCCCCCCGGATATCCGATAGCCGGCGTTTTCCGGCTTCATCCAGGCCGTAATTACAGGGAACAGGTGAGGACACGCGGCCGTGCCGTGGCAAGCCGCTGCGGTTGACCAGGGGCGGGCATCGAGGCAAAGCGATATCGGTGATTTCTGGCTACCCGTCTCTCGCAACAGCGGTTTCGCAGTGGCTTACGTCGGGGCAGCGTGTTTCCAAGGCGTTCCGCCGCCGGAAGTCACGCACTCGGACTGTCACCCAATCGGACGAAGTCCTGGGTTGGGTGCAAAAGACGCCGGGCGCGGTTTCCCCTAAGCCGGCGTTGTGATTCTCGCCGTTGGTGAGGCCATCAGCGCAGGTCTGCCGGTAGCCGGCCACGACCCGGGCGGGCCAGTTCTGGCGGTAGGCGGAAGATGGCTTCCTCGGCATCCGCGGCTTGCGTGTGCACCGCGTCAAGCCCCAGGGAGCGCAGGCGCTCCAGTACCTCGTCAACCAGTCGCTGCGGCGTAGACGCGCCAGCTGTGATGCCGACGCGGCTTTCGGGTTTGAACCAGGTCGGGTCAAGTTCGCTGGCATCGTTGACCAGCCACGCCGGTTTGCCAGCCCGTGTGCCGACCTCGCGCAGGCGATTGGAGTTCGAGCTGTTGCGGGCGCCGACCACGAGCAATACGTCGATGTCGGCCAATAACGCCTTGACGGCGTTCTGCCGGTTCTGCGTGGCGTAACAAATGTCATCGGTGTCGGGGCCGCGGGCGGCTGGAAAGCGGTCTTTCAGGGCGTCGATCACCTCGCGCGTGTCATCCAGCGACAGGGTCGTCTGCGTCACGTAAGCCACCCGCGCCGGGTCCTTGACCACCAGTCCGGCCACCTCCTGCGGTTCTCCGACCACATGCACGCGGCCGTTCACGCTGCCGCGCGTGCCTTCCACTTCAGGATGGCCAACGTGGCCGACGATCACCACGTCGTAATCCTGATTGGCGTAGCGCTGGGCGCGACCATGGACCCGGGTGACCAGGGGACAGGTGGCGTCGATGCTGCGCAGACCGCGCTCGGCGGCTGCCGCGACCACGCTGTCCGCCACGCCATGAGCGCTGAAGATAGCGCGCGCGCCGGGCGGAATCTCGTCCACCGTTTCGACGAATATGGCTCCGCGCGCGCGCAAGCCATCCACCACGTGCGGGTTGTGGACGATCTCGTGCAGCACGTAGACCGGTGGTCCGTAAAGTTCGAGAGCGCGTTCGACGATGTCGATGGCGCGCACGACGCCGGCACAAAAGCCGCGCGGTTCGGCGAGTATCGCTTGCATGGCATCCGGGCAAAGTGGGACTTGGCGCTTACCATACCGCACCGTCGTTGCTCCGGGCTGCTGCGCAAGCGAAACCGGTACTGCGGCCATCAGTCGTCATGGAGCTGCCGTGTCCAGCCTCGCCCCCGTGTTGCAACAAGCCCTGCTGCCGGTGGGCACCATTATGGGTCTGGGCTATATCTGGCGGCGCCTGCGTCCCGGCGGCGTGGATGCGGTTGCTGCCCGGCGCGCGATCGGCGCACTGGTGATGTATGTGTTTTACCCCGCCCTGGCGTTTCACACCGTGGTGCGGGTGGAACTGAACGCCGAGCTGATCGTGGCGCCGGCGTTGACCATGTTTGCCATCCTGCTCGGCATGGGGTTGGCGTGGGGAGTGTTTCGACACCGGGTTTTCCGGCTGTCCGGTAATGCCCAGCTCGGTGCGCTGATTCTCGCCTGCGGCCTGCCCAACATCATATCGCTCGGCATTCCGGTGATGCAGGCCCTGTTCGGGCCGCAGGGCGCACGCTACGCCATTTACTCAGACATCCTCGGTATCAACCCGCTGTTCTGGTCACTTGCGTTGTGGGTGGCAGTCCGTTGCGGAACCCAGGGGCAGGAACTGGAAACTCCGGCCCAGTTCGGCCGCGTGCTGTTGAAGCTGCCGCCGGTATGGGCTTTCGTGATCGCTATAGGGCTTAATCTGGCCGGGATACAGCTGGCGCCGGGCCTGGACAAGGCAGCTTCCATGCTCGGTTACGCCACCATGCCGTGCATGTTGCTCACGGTTGGCATGTCGCTGTCATTCGGGCATTTTGTGCGCTGGTGGCGCAGCATTGTCGGCGTCGCGGTGATCAAGCTGGCGTTGATTCCGGTGGCGGTCTATGCCATCGCCAGGCTGACAGTTGGTCCGGGTGACCTGACTGTTGCGACCACCTTGCTGATGGGTATGCCGACCATGATGGCGAGCATGATCCTGAGCGAGCGCTTTGGCCTGGACACCGAGCTGCTGGCGGCGGTAATGGTCGGTTCGACCTTGCTGTACTTCGGCGCTCTGCCGCTGGCGATGAGTATCCTGATGTAGTTCGTCGGCTTGCCACGGCCGGCCAAGATTCATTAAGGTGACGGGCTTCCCCAGGGAAACGCTGAACTGTTCAGCGTTTCCCGCAGCGCAAGGATGCGCTGCCAAAGTCAGTGGCTGTAAGCCTCTGACTTTGTGAGACATCGGTAAACCACGCTTTCCCGATGGCGGGCGCTGAGAAAGCCAGGACGGATTTATTCAGCGCTTCCCTCGCAGTGCGGAAATCCGCTTGCGCATGCCACTTCGATCAGACGCAGGACACACCGACGTGACGACAGATTCGATTCGCCAGGTGGCGGTACTGGGCGCTGGCAATATGGGCGCCGGCATCGCCGCGCAGGTCGCCAATGCCGGCCTGCCAGTGCTGTTGCTTGACCTCACCCGGGACATAGCTGAGAAGGGCAAGCAGGGCCTTCTGGAGCGCAAGCCGGCGCCGCTGATGAGCCCGGCAGCGCTTGACCTGATCCGCACCGGCGGTTTCGACGATGATCTGTCACGGCTGGTCGAGGCCGACTGGATCGTGGAGGTGGTGGTGGAACGCCTGCCGGTCAAGCAGGCCTTGTTCGAGCGCGTCGAGCATGCGCGCCGACCCGGGTCCATCGTCTCCTCAAACACCTCCGGAATTCGTCTGTCGGAGATTACCGCCGGCCTGCCGGCGAGTTTTGCGGCCGATTTTCTGATCACGCATTTCTTCAACCCGCCGCGCTATATGGGCCTGCTGGAACTGGTGGCAGGTCCATCCACCCGGCCGCAGGTGCTCGAAACCTTGCGCGAGTTCTGCGCTGTGCGGCTGGGCAAGGAGGTCGTTGAAGCCCGTGACACGCCTTCGTTCATCGGCAACCGAATCGGCGTCGTTGCCATGCTGGCCGGCGTCCAGGCGGCGCTGGAGTTGGGACTGACCGTCGAGCAGGCTGACGCGATTGCGGGCAAACCCATCGGCTGGCCCGGCACCGGGGTATTCGGTTTGATAGACCTGGTTGGCCTGGACGTGTTGGCCGATGTTGCCCGCAATATGCAGGGCCAGTTGCCGGCCAGCGACTCGGCCCAGGCACTGCTGAAATTGCCGCCGCTGCTCAGCACGATGTTGGAGCGGGGCTGGATCGGTCGCAAGGCCGGCGGTGGCTTCTACCGCCTGACGGCCGACCGGCAGCGCGAGGCCCTGGACCTGTCGACGCTTGACTACCGGCCACAGCAGAAAGCCGACCTGCCCGGCGCCAAGGCGCGTACACCGGCCGAGCTGCTCGCAGGCAGCGATTTGGGCGCACAGTTTGCTTGGCGTCTGCTTGGCTACTCCCTGAGCTATACGGCTGCCGTTGCGCCGGAAATCGCCAGCGACCTGGTCGGAATCGACACCGCCATGCGCGAGGGATATTCCTGGCGCTGGGGGCCGTTCGAACTGCTGGATCAGATCGGCCCGGCCCGCGTCGTCGAGCGCATAAAAGCCGACGGTTTGCCCATACCCGCACTGTTGCAGACCGCGCTCACCCGCGGCGACGGGCGCTTTTATCGCGAAGCGGTTGACGGCCCTCAGTACCTGGATTTCCAAGGCGATTACCGCCCACTACCGCGGCCGGCCGGCACCCTGGCCGTGGCCGATCTGCGTCGCGGCGGCAAGCCGGTGCTCGGTAATGACTCGGCCAGCCTGTGGGACATGGGCGACGGCGTCGGACTGCTCGAATTCCACACCAAGATGAACGCGCTCGACGAGCACACCGTGGAACTCATGCTCCTGACCCTGGATCGCGTCGGGCGGGATTTTCAGGCACTGGTGATCGGTAACGACGCCGCCCATTTTTGTGCCGGCGCGAATCTGCAGCGAATGCTGGACGCTGCCCGCAGTGGCGATTGGGCGTTCCTGAACGGCTTCATCCAGAGCCTGCAGGAGGCTTTGATGGGCTTCAAGTACGCGCCGTTCCCGGTGGTCGGCGCGCCGCGTGGCCTGGCGCTGGGCGGGGGCTGCGAGGTAGTGCTGCATTGCAACGCGTTACAGGCGCATGCGGAGCTGAATGCGGGACTGGTGGAGCTGCGTGTCGGTTTGCTGCCAGCCGGTGGCGGAACCAAGGAAATGACCCTGCGGTATCAGGATGTAGGTGTGGAGCGCGGGTTCGACCTCATCCTGGGCAGTGTGGTGTCGCAGTCGGCCGCCAATGCGCGCGACATGCGCCTGCTGACTGACGGTTGTGCCATCACCATGCACCGCAAGCGCGTGTTGGCCGATGCCAAGACCCTGGCTCGGCGCATGGTCGGGGCCTATTCGCCGGCCAGGCCGGTGGTAGTGAACCTGCCCGGCCTCGCCGGAAGGGCCGCGCTGGAGGCCCGTGTCGCGGCGCAGGTCAAGGCCGGTAAAATGACCATCCATGACGCCGTGGTGGCCGACCATGTTGCAGCGGTAATGACCGGTGGCAAGGGCGGGGAAGTTACCGAACACGAGCTGCTGCGCCTCGAGCGGGAGCATTTTCTGGAACTGCTGCGCCTGCCGCTGTCCCAGGCGCGAATGGAGCACATGCTGGCCACCGGCAAGCCGCTGCGCAATTGAGTTGTCACTTCGCTAACGCGGGCCGCTCAATACGGGAGTGGGCTGCGCCGACGACCTGCGTGGTGGCGGCATCGACGCGCGGGAAAGTTTGAGTAAAGTGGCGTATCGCCGTCACGGCCATGAACCGGTCCTGATGCACCATCCAGCAGAGACCAACAACCGAATGACCAGGGGAAACCGGCGCCAATGAGCGAGCGCGACATCATCGAATTCGACGTGCTGGTGGTGGGGGCGGGGCCGTCGGGCCTGGCCTGCGCCATTCGTATCAAGCAGCTCAGCCCGGACACCAGTGTCTGTCTGATCGACAAGGCCTCCCAGATCGGTGCGCAGGTGCTGTCGGGCGCGGTCATTGAGCCGCAGCCGCTGGACGAGCTGCTGCCCGGCTGGCGCGACAATCCGCCGCCAATATGCGTGCCGGTGCGTCGTGACGAGTTTGCGTACCTGACCAAAACCCGCCGCCTGCGCTCGCCGGTGACCCCGCCGCAAATGCGCAACCACGGCAATTTCGTAGTCTCGCTGGGAGCCTTGTGTGCGTGGCTGGCGCCGCAGGCCGAAGCCTTGGGGGTGGAGGTCTTTCCTGGCTTCGCGGCTGCTGAGCCGCTATTCGATGAAGGCGGCCAGCGCGTGATCGGTGTTCGCATCGGTGACATGGGTCTGGACAAACAGGGCCAGCCCAAGGACAGCTACACGGCGGGTATCGACATCCACGCCAGGACCACGGTCCTGGCCGAGGGTTGCCGCGGCAGCCTGGCCAAGCAGCTGATCAGGCATTTCGGACTCGATAGCGGCGTCGATCCGCAGACCTACGGCATCGGCATGAAGGAACTGTGGCAGCTGCCGGCTGGTCGCGGCGATCCGGGTCTGGTACAGCACACCATAGGCTGGCCTCTTGATTCAGGTACTTACGGCGGAAGTTTCATCTATCACCTGACCGAAGATCGGGTGGCGGTAGGCTTCGTGGTCGGGCTGGATTACAGCGATCCGAATTTCGCGCCCTTTGAAGCGTTTCAGCAGTTCAAACACCATCCGGCGGTCAAACCGTTGTTCGAGGGTGGCAGCATCATTTCCAGCGGTGCCCGCGCGCTGGTGGAGGGCGGCCTGCAGTCGCTGCCGCGTCTGGAAATGCCGGGCGCGCTAATGGTCGGCGACGCCGCCGGCATGCTCAACGTACCCAAGATCAAGGGCACACACATGGCGCTGCGCAGCGGCATGCTCGCCGCGGAGCATCTGATGTCGGACGCCGGGGGCAGCTTCGACGCGCGCTGGCGAGCCTCGCCATCGGGTGCGGAACTCAAACGTGTGCGCAACATCCGGCCCGGTTTTCACGCTGGCTTGTGGGTGGGTCTGGCCAACGCAGCGCTCGAAACCGTGACTCTAGGCCATACGCCGTGGACGCTGCGCAATCGCGCCGACCACAGCGCGCTGCGTCTGCTGTCGGCTGGCGCGCCGCAGCCGGACTACGTGGAGCGCACGCTCGAGCCGCGCGACCGGCTGGCGTCGGTGTACTTTGCCGCCACCGAGCACGACGAGGACCAGCCGGTGCACCTGCACGTGGCCGACACTCACATCTGTGTCACCCGCTGCCGCGAAGAGTACGGCAACCCCTGCACGCGCTTCTGTCCGGCCAATGTCTACGAAATGGTCGAGGAAGAAGGCGCCCGGCGTTTGCAGATCAACGCCGCCAACTGCGTGCACTGCAAGACCTGCGACATCAAGGATCCGTACCAGATCATCACCTGGGTGACGCCGGAAGGCGGTGCCGGCCCCAATTACGTCAATCTGTAAGATCGCTTCAGCGATCGTTTCCCGAGGAGAAAGCATGAAAGTCCTGGTGGGCGTCAAACGCGTGGTGGACTACAACGTCCGTATCCGCGTCAAACCCGACGGTAGCGGTGTGCTCACCGACGGCGTCAAGATGAGCATGAACCCGTTCGACGAAATCGCTGTCGAGGAGGCCATCCGTCTGCGCGAGCGCGGCCACGCCACCGAACTGGTCGCCGTCAACATCGGCCCGCTGGCGGTGCAGGAACAGCTGCGCACGGCCCTGGCCATGGGCATGGACCGCGCCATTCATGTGGAATCGGCCACCGCATTGCAGCCACTTGAAGCCGCGCAGGTGTTCTGCGCCCTGGCGCAGCAGGAGCAGGCCGACATCGTGCTGCTCGGAAAACAGGCCATCGATGACGATTCCGGCCAGACCGGCCAGATGACGGCCGCCCTGTGGGGCCGGCCACAGGCGACCTACGCGTCGGCCATTGAGATCGACGGCACGACCGCGCGGGTCACGCGTGAGGTGGACGCCGGTCTGGAGGTCATCGATGTGGACCTGCCGGCGGTATTCACCACCGACCTGCGCCTGAACGAGCCGCGCTACGTGAAGCTGCCGGAAATGATGAAGGCCAAAAAAAAGCCGATGGACGTCAAGCCCGTCGCCGAACTGCTCGGCACCGGCGTACCGCGCCTGGAACTGGGTACGGTGCGCCCGCCGCCGGCACGCGGCGCCGGTATCAAGGTCAAATCGGTTGAAGAACTGGTAACGGAATTGCAGGGGCGGGGACTGATCTGATGGCCAAGGTATTGCTGATTGCCGAACACGACGGCGCCAAACTGAACGCCGGGACCGCCAAAGTGCTGGCCTGTTGCGCGGAACTCGCCGCCGATGCGGTCGACGTCCTGGTGTCCGGTGCCGATGGCGCCGCGCTGGAGGCCATTTGCGCGCAGGCCGCAGTACTCGGTGGAGTGAGTCGGGTGCTCAAAAATGCCGGGGCCCAGAATGCCGCGCCGCTGGCGGCCATCCTGGCGCCGCAGGTGGCAGGCTTGGCGGCGGATTACGGCTACGTGCTCGGGCCGTCCACCACCTTTGGCAAGGATGTCATTCCGCGTGTGGCGGCGTTGCTGGGCGCGCCGGCCGTGTCCGACATCATGAAGGTGCTCGGCCCGCGCAGCTTCGAGCGGCCGATCTACGCCGGCAACGCTATCCTCGCCGTGAGCGTGCCGGACGGCGCGCCGGTGGTCGGCACGGTGCGCGTGGCCTCTTACAAGGCGGTCGGCGAGCAGGCGTCGGCGCCGGTGGAGGCCGTCAGCAGCAGCGCCGAGTTGCCGACTCATACCCGCTTTGTCGAACTGCGCGCCGGCTCCAAGGACCGGCCGGACCTGCAATCGGCCAACAAGGTGGTGTCGGGTGGCCGCGGGGTGGGCAGCAGCGAGAATTTCAGCCTGATTTTCGAGTTGGCAGACAAGCTGGGTGCGGCGGCCGGTGCTTCGCGCGCGGCGGTGGACGCCGGCTTCGTGCCCAACGACATGCAGGTCGGCCAGACCGGCAAGGTGGTGGCGCCGGACTTGTACATCGCTGTCGGTATCTCGGGTGCGATTCAGCACCTGGCCGGGATCAAGGACGCCGGCACCATTGTCGCCGTCAACAAGGACGCCGATGCGCCGATCTTCGAAGTGGCCGACATCGGTCTGGTGGCCGACCTGTTCGAGGCCGTGCCAGCCCTGGTGAAAGCCTTGCCATAGCTCGCATTGGAGCGCCCCAGGCCGCTCCTGGGTGCGTGCTATCCTTGCCGCCCCCGACCCGGGGCGCTGTCGGGAATTCACGCCAGCCCCGGCTGTTTTGGTCTCATTTGATCTGGAGAACCGCATGGCTTTGCCGCGCCGGCAACTCGCCAACGCTGTCCGGGCGCTGGCCATGGACGCGGTAGAAGCCGCCAAGTCCGGTCATCCGGGCATGCCCATGGGCATGGCCGATATTGCCGAGGTGCTGTGGAACGACTTTCTTCGGCACAACCCGGCTGATCCGGCCTGGCCGGACCGAGACCGCTTTGTGGTGTCGAACGGTCACGGCTCGATGCTTCTGTATGCGCTGCTGCACCTGAGCGGATATGAGCTGTCACTGGACGAGATCAGGCGCTTTCGCCAGCTGCACTCCAAGACTCCCGGTCACCCGGAATACCGCCTGACGCCGGGCGTCGAAACCACCACCGGCCCGTTGGGCCAGGGCCTGGCCAATGCGGTCGGCATGGCGATCGCCGAGCGGCGCCTGGCGGCCGAGTTCAATCGCCCCGGCCAGACTATCGTCGATCACCACAGCTACGTGTTCGTCGGTGACGGTTGCCTGATGGAAGGGGTGTCGCACGAGGCCTGCTCGCTTGCCGGCACGCTCGGTTTGGGCAAACTGATCGCGCTGTACGACGACAACGGCATTTCCATTGATGGCCAGGTCGCCGGCTGGTTTGGCGATGACACGCCGACGCGTTTCGAAGCCTATGGCTGGCAGGTCATTCGTAACGTGGATGGCCATGACGCTACTTCCGTAGCGGCAGCCTTGGCTCAGGCACGGGCTGACACAGCCAGGCCCAGCCTGATCTGCTGCCGTACGGTTATTGGTTTTGGCGCACCGCGTAAGCAGGGCAAGGCGTCCAGCCACGGCTCGCCGCTGGGCGCCGAGGAGATCACCGCCGCCCGGGCCGCGCTGGGCTGGCAGTATGGTCCGTTCGAAATTCCGACCGATGTGTACGCCGCCTGGGACGCCCGTCCGCGCGGGGCAGCATTGCAAACTGACTGGCAGGCCCGTTTTGACCGTTATGCGGCCGAACACCCGGCTCTGGCAGCCGAGTTTCAGCGCCGTGTGGCGGGCACGTTGCCAGCCGATTTCGACGCTCAGGCGCAGGCCATCGTTAGCCGCTTCCAGGCCGACGCGAAAGACGTCGCCAGCCGTCAGGCCTCGCAACTGGCGCTCGAAGCCTTCGGGCCGTTGTTGCCGGAGCTGCTCGGCGGCTCCGCCGATCTTACGGAGTCGAACCTCACCCATTGGTCCGCTGCGCAGACGCTCGACGCCGCACAGCCCGCGGGCCAGCACCTGCATTACGGTGTGCGTGAGTTCGGCATGACCGCGATCATGAACGGCATCGCCCTGCATGGCGGCTTGCTGCCGTACGGCGGTACCTTTTTGGTGTTCTCGGATTACGCCCGAAATGGTCTGCGCATGGCAGCGCTGATGGGCCTGCGGGTGGCGTATGTGCTTACCCACGACTCGATCGGTCTGGGCGAGGACGGCCCTACGCACCAGCCCGTAGAGCACGTGTCCAGCTTGCGGCTTATTCCGGGCCTGAGCGTCTGGCGTCCGTGCGACGCCGCCGAGACGGCTGCCGCCTGGGTGCAGGCGCTGACCGCGGATGGGCCGACTGCGCTGGCCCTGTCGCGCCAGAAACTACCGCACCAGACGCGCGAAGCCGGGCAGTTGGCAGCGATTAGCCGTGGTGGCTACGTGCTGGCGGATGCCGATGGCGAAGTCGACGTCATTTTCGTCGCCACCGGATCGGAAGTGGCGCTGGCCATGGCGGCGCGCGAGCGTCTGGCGAGCGAGGGTATCGGCGCGCGGGTGGTGTCCATGCCCTGCCTGGAGCGCTTCGCGGCGCAGGACGCGGCATACCGCGATGCCGTACTACCACCGGCGGTGACGGCGCGCGTGGCCGTGGAGGCGGGGGTATCCGATTTGTGGTGGCGCTACGTGGGGGATCGCGGGCAGGTGATCGGCCTGGATCGCTTCGGCGAATCGGCCCCAGCCGGCGAGCTGTTCGCGCATTTTGGTTTCACTAGCGAGGCACTGGTTGCCGCGGCTCGCGGACTCATCGGGGACGTGTCGCGCGCCGGCCGCGTAGCGGCCAATTAGTCAAGCAGTCCAACGATTTTTGCAAGGAGAAGGGCAATGGCGATCAAGGTAGCAATCAACGGGTATGGCCGCATCGGACGCAACGTGCTGCGCGCGCTCTACGAGAGCAATCGTACCGGCGAGATACAGGTGGTGGCTGTGAATGATCTTGGCGACGCCAGGATTCTGGGCCATCTGACGCGCTACGACACCGCCCATGGCAAATTCCCCGGCACCGTGGAAGTGACGGACGACGCGCTGATCGTCAATGGCGACCGCATTCGCGTTACCGCCGAGCGGGATCCGGCCAAGCTGCCGTGGGCCGAGCTCGGGGTTGACGTCGTACTTGAGTGCACCGGCTTTTTTGCCAGCAAGGAAAAAGCCTCGGCGCATTTGCGCGCCGGTGCCCGCAAGGTGGTGATTTCGGCCCCGGCCGGGGGTGTGGACGCCACCGTTGTCTACGGCGTGAATCACAACGTGCTCAAAGCCGGCGACACGGTCGTGTCAAATGCCTCCTGCACCACCAATTGTCTGGCGCCGCTGGCTCAGGTGCTGCACCAGAAGGTTGGCATCCTGCAAGGGCTGATGACCACGGTACATGCCTACACCAACGACCAGGTGTTGACCGACGTCTATCACGAGGATGTGCGTCGCGCCCGTTCGGCCACGCAGTCCATGATCCCCACCAAGACCGGCGCGGCGGCGGCTGTGGGCCTGGTGCTGCCGGAACTGAAAGGAAAACTGGATGGCTTCGCCATTCGCGTGCCGACCATCAACGTGTCGATTGTCGACCTCACCTTTACGGCCGGGCGCGCGACCAGCGTGGACGAGATCAACGCCGCGGTGCTTGAGGCGGCAAACGGCAGACTCAAGGGCATCCTCGCCTACACCGAGGAACCGCTGGTGTCCGTGGATTTCAACCACAACCCGGCCTCGTCGACCTACGACGCCACCCTGACCAAGGTCATCGACGGCACGCTGGTCAAGGTCTGCTCCTGGTACGACAACGAGTGGGGCTTCTCCAACCGCATGCTGGATACCGCGTTGGCGCTGGCCAAGGTCGGTTGAGCACGCGCTAGATGGGCGAGCCATTATCCGTACTGCGCATGGTCGACCTGAATCTGGTCGGCAAGCAGGTGATGATTCGCGCCGACCTGAACGTGCCTGTGCAGGATGGCGCGATCCTTGACGACACGCGTATCCGCGCGTTTGTGCCGAGTGCTCGGGCGGCGCTGGAGGCCGGCGCGGCGGTACGGGTGCTCTCGCACCTGGGCCGGCCCAAGGAAGGGGCATTCGATGCCAGTGCCAGCCTGGTGCCTGTGGCGGTACGGCTTGGCGAGTTGCTCGGTCGGCCGGTGCGCTGCGAACGCGACTGGTTGGACGGCACAGTCATCGCCCCGGGAGACCTGGTCCTGTGCGAGAACGTGCGCTTCAACGTTGGCGAGAAAAAACACGACGAGGTCCTGTCTAGGCGCATGGCGGCCTTGTGCGACGTCTACGTGATGGACGCTTTTGGCACCGCACATCGCGCCGAGGCGTCCACTCATGGCGTGGCGCGTTTTGCCAAGGTGGCCTGTGCCGGACCCTTGCTGGTGGCGGAGCTCGACGCCCTCGAGAAGGCCCTTGCGGCCCCCAAACGGCCATTGGTGGCCATCGTCGGCGGCGCCAAGGTGTCGAGCAAGCTCGCCGTGCTGTCCCACCTGCTGACTATGGTCGACCGCCTGATCGTCGGCGGCGGCATTGCCAATACGTTTCTGGTGGCGGCGGGCCACAGCGTCGGTCGTTCCCTGTACGAGCCTGCGCTGGTCGACACGGCGCGCGATCTGCTGAAGCAGGCGACGGCGCTGGGGCGCCCGATTCCCCTGCCAACGCGCGTGGTGGTCGCGACTGAAATCGGCGACACCGTGCCAGTCGCGGTCAAGGACGTGGATGACGTGGACGACGACGAAATGATTCTTGATTTCGATCCCGAGTTCGCGCGTGAGCTGGGAAACATCGTGCGCAGCGCTGGCACGGTGGTATGGAACGGTCCGCTGGGGGTTTTTGAATACCCGGCATTTGCCCAGGGGACGCGGCTGCTGGCGCAGGCAGTCGCCGAATCGACGGCATTTTCCATCTGCGGCGGCGGCGAAACCCTGGCCGCCATCGCCAAATTCGGGATTGCCGACCGGGTGTCGTACATTTCAACCGGCGGTGGCGCCTTCCTGCAAGTGCTGGAGGGCAAAACCCTGCCGGCCGTGGCCATACTGACCGAGCGGGCGGCCACAAAACGATAAATTCGCTCGCCGCTATGGCCGTTCGGGGGCCGGCGCCGATGCATCACGAGGAGACGACGACATGACACAGCGTTTTGCCGGCAAGGTGGCTATCGTGACCGGCGGCGGCGCGGGAATCGGCCGCGCCATCGTCGACGAATGGGTCAGGGACGGTGGCAGCGTCACCATTTGTGACATGGATCTGCACGCCGCCGAGAAGGCTGCCGCCGAAGTCGCTGCGGCCGGCGGCCAGGCGCTGGCCCTGGAAATGGACGTCAACAACCTCGAAGCCGTGGCCGGCATGGTGCCAGCCACCGTCAAACGTTTCGGGGGCCTTGACGTGCTGTTCAACGTCGCCGGCAACAACATGATGAAAAACGTCGAAGAGGCCAACGATGAGGAGTGGCACTTCATCGTCGACACCAACCTGACCTCTGTCTATCGCTGTTCGCACGTGGCGATCCCCGAGATCAAGAAGCGCGGCGGTGGGGTCATCATCAATATCGCTTCCACGGCCGGGATCCTGGCCGAGAATCGCTGCGCTGCCTATTCGGCGGCAAAGGCCGCAGTTATCAACCTGTCCAAAAACATGGCCATGGACTTTGCCCGCCACAACATCCGCGTCAACGCCATCTGCCCCGGCGGCACCTGGACGCCGCGCATCCGCGGCTACATGGCGCGCTTCCCGGAACATCAGAAGATGATGACCGAGGTATGCGCCATGGAGCGCATGGCCGAGCCCCACGAGATTGCCAAACCGGCGGTGTTCCTGGCCTCCGACGATGCGTCCTTCATCACCGGTGCGGCGCTGGTGGTGGACGGCGGCATGACCGCCGGCAAGCGTTTCGAACTGTTCGACTCGATATGAGTGCCAGCGTCGTGAACAAGCCGGTCGCGTCATGAGCGTCGACTCGCTGATCACGCTGCCGCAGGTCGACCTATCCAGCTACGGCTGTCCGCTGCACTACGTCAAGGCGCGCCAAACCTTGTCTCGAATGGCGCCAGGCGAGCGGGTGGCCTTTCTGTTCGCGGCTGGTGAATCGGCCGAGCAAGTCCGCGACAGCCTGGCCCAGGACGGACATCGGGTGCTAACAGTACGGACACAGGGCGACACCTTGCGGGTGGAAGTGGCCAAGGCTGGGTGATGTGAAGCGGGGGAGGAGGCGAGTGGGCCACAGCCTGTTTTTGTTCGACCAGTTCGGGGCCGCGCGCAGCGCGACTGAGCAATCACTTTATTCCTCGCGCACCATGCCAATCCGCATCATTGCCGCCTCCAGTTCTGCTCCTGACGAGCCCCAGTCGGGCTGTGGCCCATAACTGACCGCGCCTAGTTCCAGGGCCGCCAGCAGTCCCTCGGCCAAGGCCCCTGCATCACCTGCTGGAACCAGCCGGTCCGGAAAATCCCGCAGCACCCAGGCCGTGCTGGCCGTGCGGCTGGCCACCACCGGCCGGCCGCAGGCCATCGCCTCGTACAGCTTGATGGGATAGCTGTAATCGCCGAACGCGCCAGGCGTGTTCATCACCGCCACGATGTCCAGCGCCTGGTACAGCGCCGGCATGTCTGCGTCCGGCAGATAACCCAGCCACAGCGCATCCGCTGGCACATCCACACCCGCAAAGCGCCGGCCCGTCAGAACCAGCCGCGCGTCCGGCCGCTGCGCCTGTACGCGGGTCATCGCGTCGAACAGCGTGCCCATGTCCCGGCTGGGGTGAATGCCGCCCGTGTAGCCGATCAGCGCCCCGTGCGCCGGCAGGCCAAGCTGCCCGCGTGCTGAAGCGGTATCGCCGGGGACAAAACCCACCGGATCGGCCGCCATCGGCAGCACCAGCGTCGTCGCCGGATCGCGCTTTGCACCGAGCAAAGCTGCCAGCGTCGGCCCGGCCACGGTCAGCAGGTCAGCCCGCGCCGCCGCCCGCTGCCAGGCCGCGTGCACCGGCCACGCCCAGGGGATGTAACTGGCGTAGTTGTCGTACGCATCCACCCACAGCTGCGCGCCCGTCCGCCGGGCGAGGTGCGCCGCAAGCACGGCATACCAGGTATCTGAAAGGCCGCCGATCCAGTCCGGCCGCTCCGACCGCACCAGCTGCTGCGCCAGCGCCAAGTAACGCAGCGCCCCAGCGCCGCGTACGCTGATGGACCGCACCGTCACGCCTTCGCGCTCCACGCACGCGTCCGGCTCCTTCAGATAACTGGCCAGCAGCACCGTCACCCGGTGCCCATGTCGGGCCAGTTCCGCCGGCAGATGGTGGAAGCGGCCGAATGGCCGCTCCAACAGGTCGCGGTTCTGGGGGCGGCGTTTGGAAAGTAGCAAAAACATCATCGTTATCCCAGTCCGCCTCCCACCACCTAAAAACCGGCCTTCGTCAGCCGGACCAAATAATGGAGACACCCTCTTGGCATTCACGCCGTCTGCAGGGCACACTAGCATCCAAGATAACGGCTTCCCCGTTACCGCAGACCTCCCGACAGTGGATGCGCCAAGCCTAGAATCGACGCCACCGATTTAACGCTATTTTTCTGCGATATCAAAACGCACTCAAGCTCGAAAGGGATACCTAAATTAATGCGCGAACGCCTTGTGAGCCTTTATCGTAAATTTCGCAATTGGATGCAAGGGGTTGATGCGCATGAGCGGACTCTGACGCTACTAGGCGCAATGTTCGCACATCAAATTTCCACAAAACGCAACATATCATCACTTCACGAAGTTGAGTTTCGAGTGTTCTCTCAATGGGGTGATGACGGAATTATACAGTGGCTATTAGCACGTATGCCTGAATTGCCCAAAACATTTATTGAATTCGGCGTTGAAGACTACTCCGAATCTACCACGCGATTCCTGACGCTAAATAATAACTGGCGTGGGTTAGTAATGGATGGATCTCCGGAAAAAATAGCCCGTTTAGGAGGTCAGAAATGGTTCTGGCGCCATGATCTAACCGCCACTTCCCATTTCCTTACGCGTGATAACATCAATAAGATAATCGAAGAATGGGCCGACGAAGAGAAACTTGGTTTACTCCATATCGATGTGGATGGGAACGACTTCTGGCTGTGGGATGCCATACAATGCATCACTCCAAGTATTGTAATTGTGGAGTACAATGCACTATTCGGTTCGGAACGCGCTATAACGGTGCCCTATGTAGAAAATTTCCAAAGACACACAGCCCATTATTCCGGGCAGTACGCGGGCGCTTCGCTAGCCGCAATAACGTGGCTAGGCCAAAAAAAAGGGTATGCGCTGATCGGTACTAACAGCGCAGGTAATAACGCGTACTATGTTCACGTGAGTGAACTAACCGAAGAAGTACGGTCCGTAGCGGTCGATATTGCATTTGTGAAATCGAACTTCAGAGATAGCCGAGATCGTCGTGGACGAATGACCTATTTATCCTTCGAGGAACGGCAATCTCTGATTCGAGGCCTGCCAATGTTTAATGTGCTGACGGGTGAGCTGGAGCCTTTTTAACGGCCATTTGGGCTTCCTGCTGCGTAACCAAGGAATGCCTCCCTCCCTATAAATTTCGATACGTCAAAAAATAAAAAACTAGAAAAAGTTCTATAACACTTCACCGATTTCCCTGAAATTTTTTCTCAGACGCATTTACAAGAAGCTTAATCATGGTTGAAAAGTCCATACTAGGTGTCCACCCCGTCACTTCACGAAGACGAGACGAGTCACCGCATAATTCTTGAGCGTTACGATGCAGAATGCTCGATTGTTCAGTAACATATTTCTCCCACTGTATACCCAAATGGCTCGCGGCAATCATAATTAGCTCTCTGACACTATGCGTCTTCCCAGTGGCTATTACAAAATCGCCGGGACTATCCGCCTCGAGTACCAATTGCATCGCGCGCGTGTAATCCGGCGCATAACCCCAGTCTACGCGAGCGTCAAGATCACCTACCTCCAGCGACGTAGCGTGGCCATATTTAATCGCTACCAGTCCATCAATTGCGCGTCGTGACAAAAACTTCTCGCCACGCAGTGGCGACTCGTGATTGTAAAGAATTCCACATGACACATACATTCGATAAACACGTCGATAATAATCTGCTAATAACATTCCCATCATTTTCGTAATCCCATAAATACAGTTTGGTTTCAATTCTGTGTTTTCATTTTGAGGACTAATGGCACTCTCCCCAAAAACCCGTGAGGATGATGCGTAAAAAATCCGTGATTGAGGGCAAAACAACCTCGCGCAAAGGAGGAAATGATTGAAGGCGTTCACGTGTACTGTAAGGCTAGTGGTCACAATATCCCCCTCATTCTCGACATTTTCTTGTGAGCTGTGATGGTGAGCCGCGAGAAAAAAAATCGACTCTGGCTTAAGATATCGCATCAACCTCGTAACAGAGGCTAGGTCAGAAATGTCAGTATTTTTGTCCCACTTTACATTGTGTACGCTTGATCCGCGTCGAGAAATTCCGATAACCGACACGCCGCTCTGGACAAGTTGATCCCACAAAAAACGACCATCTTGTCCTGTATGGCCAACGATAAGAGCGCACCTCATCAATCACCTACTATTTCTATTTCAGGAAGCGGGAAGATTAGTTTCCCCCCCGAGGCGAGATAGTCGGCCTCCCTTTGAATGATCGCCGACTTAAAGTGCCACGGCAGAACCAAAAAATAGTCAGGGCACATAGCACGCGCCTCGGTTTCGGAAATAATTGGAATGAGAGTTCCAGGAGTGTATGCTCCAAACTTCTCTGCGTTGACTTCCGCGATCGCGGGAATGTGCTGCGGACCAAACTGGCAAAATTGCAATAAAACATTGCCCTTGGTAGAAGCACCATATCCGAGTACACGCTTGCCATCGGTGACGAGCGTTTGAACGAGTCGTTGGAGGTCGACCCTATGCCTGAAAACTCGATCTTCAAATTGACGATAGGGCTTGGTTGAGTTAAGTTCCAAACGTTCTTCTTGTTGTAAGATCCAGTCAATTATGGGATCCACACTGGGAATTTCGGATTTATCGTGGCAGGCCGAAACCGCGATGCTACCCCCATTTACACCGTTCATTTGAACGTTAACGATGCGCATCCCATTTCTGTCTAGAAGGTTTTTTATTACCTGGAGTGAATAGTACTCTAAATGCTCGTGGCACACGGTATCGTAAGCGTTGGTCCGCAACATTGAAGGCATGTAGCTTTGCTCAAAGTGCCAAATGCCAGACGGGGCCAATATTGTTTTTATATCTTGAATAAAAGCGTTTGGGTCTTCCAGATCATAGAACATCGCCACCGAAGTAACGACGTTTGCCTTTCGGCCCCCGGATAGTCGAAGAAAACCATTAGCCGAAAAGAACTCTGTTCCGATTTCAATTCCGGAGTCGTAGAACGTCTGAAATTTACCGGCAGTTGGATCCATTCCGACACGGCGAATGTTCGGCGTCGAGTAGGCGTTTAGTAATGTCCCATCATTACTCCCGATATCCAGTACCCAGTCGCCCGCCCTAAGTGGATGTTTGCGCTCAAGTCCTCTCACCTTGCCTTTCAAGTGAGCAACCATCGAAGCGTTCAATCCAGAGCGGTAGCCATAGTTCTCGCCATACATTTCTAGAAGGCTATAGGAATGTTTGAGTTGTAGTAATCCGCTGTCGGGGCACCAAACGAGCTCCAGGGGGCCGCTAGTGACGGTGCGGTCAGGGCTGCGCGGAAAAACGCCTGTTAGGCATTGTGTACCCAGATTGAGTACGGAAATCAAATGTTGACTGCCACTTATTCGGCATTCGTTAATTGCCTTAATCTCACCGGGTTTCAGTGTTTTAAGCAAGCTATAATCCCCTTTTCCTTAATCTGTCTGAATGTTACCGCGATATCGTTAGAAGATCGTTAGAAGATTGATTAAGATCTAAACCAGTTTTTGAAATAAAAACGGCTTGATCTCATGTCAAGTAGGTGGATATTGGAATCACGATAATTTCGCCTGCAATATATTAGGCCGAAGAGATTCGCGAGAGCGCCAGGAAAAATCGCTATGCTTAAGATTTTGCATCTGTCCCACCGTGACGTGAGGCGCGGCCTTAGCCATCTGGAGTAATCCATAATGCCGTATGTACCTTTCGCCCTATAGAAAAAGAGACTTTTTATGCTCCTCCAAGGTTGTTTTCGATAACATTTGCTTTTCGTGGCAGAGGATATCCCGGAGAGCGACCATATCAGGTCTGTCCATCGAATCATGCGAATCTCGAATTCCTTAGGTCGCCAAACGGCGTTTCCGAACCGGATTGAGATTAAGGGCTCGTGCAGGACAATTGAGTCACTGGGGAGTGGCGCTTGAAAGATCACCCCGATGTGAATGAAGTAAGATCCAAAGAAAGATTCTCGCAGGCGGGCTAGCCATATGTTGCGTCGAATCACGACGGCCCCTATATACGTCAGGTAGGCAGAAGTTTCCGTGAAGAGAGTTTCGAACTCTGACGGTTCGTAGATGCGATTGTTTGCGAAGCGTAATCTGCTTGGGTCAAGTAATTCTGAAAAATCGAACGTTCGGACCTCGGAATTTACTATGATCAAACTGAAGTGGTTTTCAATGGCACTCAGGACTTCGGTGATGGCTCCAGGCATGAGAAGGTCGTCGTCTGACATTAGCCAACAATACTCACCTGTGGCGAGTCCTACTGCAAAGTCGTAGTCACGGTCAACACCTCCGTTTACGGGTTGTTTCTGGTAACGTAGATTCGGGATGGTACCTTGAAGTTCTAACACGATATTTTCTGTGTTGTCTGAGGAGGCCCCGTCTACGATCACGATTTCCACGGCATCGGTAAGTTGGGCGGCGACACTTTGCAGGGTTTCAGCGATAAAGGCTCCACGATTGCGTGTGGCGATGCAGATAGAGAGTGTGATGGGTGCATTCACTTATGCGTACTCGAGTAATCGGTGGGAATGAGCCCAGGTGCGTGTGAGGAGCAGGTGATGGTGAATTATGGGTCTCATCTGCTTTCTACAGTAGTAAGTTACCGCCCTCAGCTAATTATGTTTCCGCAATGTAGGGTTCGGGTGAAATGACGCGGCTGCAACGTTCGGAGCTCGGTTCTTAGAAAGTGGGATCGCTTTGAACAGCATTTGCGAGGGTGGGACTAAGATTAGCTAGGTCTGGCCTTCATCGCGATGAGCCCGCTTGGGCCGAGCGTTTGCTGCGCAGTAGTATCCACCCTTGGATGAGGATTAGTATCGCTTCAGTCCCGTAGGCAGCGCCAATGGTACCGGTGATGCCAAAGGTAGGTGCTAATGCTGCAATTAGGGCCACGCTGGTAACTGCCCCGATACCATGTACTAAAAAAAAATGGCCATGAAGGTTCAAAGCCGTCATTGCGGTTCCGAGCAACCAGCGGAAAACTTGTACTGTCGGAAGTGCTGCGAGCAGCAGAACGGCAGGCACGGCGGCATCGAAACTTGGACCCAGTATCCACGGTATCCATTGGGCACTCATGGCGAGGGCGGTGCCCCCTGCTATTGCCGTTGCGAGTGGGATCAGGCCAAGTGTGAAGGTGGTAGCGATCGGCCGTGGCGCGCGGTAGGCGCGCGGCGCCAGTGTTTCCAGCATCGCAAGAACCGGGAGGAGCAGAAGATCGGTAAACCGTTGTGCGGCGCTCAGGGCGCCTGCGCTGGCGGTATTACTGATCCGGGCCAGCATGGGTTTGTTGATTTCCGCTTGAACCTTTTGCGCTGCGTATGCAAACGCGAACGGAAGGCCGGCACGGGCAATGCTGCGAAGTGGGTTGGCGGAAAAGTGTGGTCGCTGAGGGCCGCGACTTTGGATCAGGATAAGGACTCCCAGATACAGCGCGCTGCTGGCGAGGTAGCCCCAGGCCCAGCTTGCCGGGGTCCAGTCGAGCAGTGGCATCAGGGCGACGAAAGTCGCCAGTCGGGCGAGAATCAGGCCGCTCGAAATCAATCCCATCCGGCCGACCCGGCCCTGGCTCTGATAAACGCGGCCGATGGCATCCACGGCCGTTGCACAGGCAACCTCGGCCACCACGATGGCGGCCATTGCCGAGGCGGGGAGCGTGCCGCTGAGCAGTAACAGGGTTGTCGCCAGGGCCAGCACGGAAAAAACCGGCGTGGTGACCAGCCACATACGCAGCAGATCGCCGGTCAGTTCCGGCAGTCGTTCGGGCTGGCGTGCGCCGTCTCGCACCAGCACCGCCGAGGCGCCCATGCCCGCAAAAGAAAAAATGCCGGCTAGCGCCATGATTGCAATTAGCGCCCCATAACCATCTACCCCCATAGACTGCGCCACGAGAATGAACAGCGCCGTCTGAGCGGTGGTGCGTAACGCCAGCCAACCGAACAACGTACCGCTGGCGCGCAGATATCCGCCAGGTCGCCAGGCGAGCAGTTTTGTCAGTGTGGCGGTGGTTACGGTCAAGGCGAGGGTGTTTCAGCAGCTTTGTGGAATGTTGTATCGCGATTGGGCGTAGAAGCGGATGGCGTTCTGTACGGTGCACAGGGTATCGACGACGCCACGGACACGCTTGAACATGGCATCGGGCCGCTCGACGTATGGCGGTGCAGGTGAGACGCATCCTAGGCCAGCGGTTGGCGCTTTCGATCGTTCGGCGCTGGCGCGCAGCAATCCCGGGGGCGGTTTGTCGACCAGGGTGTTCATAGGTCCGAACTTGGCGCCGAAGGCCTCTATACAGCCACCCGACCTGGTCGAGTGAGGTCTGCGGATCGTATAGGTCGATGTCGCCGCCGGCGGTTGGGTGTCAGTGCGCGAGCCGAACAGCGACATACCTGCCTCGGAGCCGAAGATGTGGGCACCGGCGTGCGGAGGGTGTCTACCCGCAGCAGCGTGTGGCGTAGGGGGCGGCTGGAATGTTGGTCATCGGATATCGGCGTGGGCGGTGGTCGCGACGGTTGGATTATGCGCCGTGATAGATGTGGTTGAAACGCACGGGTCCGGGTGGAAACGGGCCGAGGCGTGGGTCATTCATCCGGCAAAGGCGGGCTCCTACACCGAGTAGAGACCGGTTAGAGTTCGCAGATACGGCGAGGCCTGTGTTGCAACTGCCCTTATCGCTGTACCCGGTGGGGCGTGGTGGAGCCTTGTAAGCACAGTGAAACTCCGCGATGACGTCAGACCGTGCCGACGCGAATTTAGCTGTCGCAACTTCTTCGGTCCGACGGCGTCAATCAGCCAGCAGATCCCGGTATGCAGTCGCCAGCCCCGTGGGAAGGTTGGTGCGAGGGGCCCACCCCAAGGCATTGAGACGCGATACGTCCAGTAGCTTGCGCGGCGTGCCGTCCGGCTTGCTGGTGTCGTACTGAACTTCGCCAGTGTAACCGACGGTCTGGCCCACCAGCTCCACCAGCTCGCGGATGGTTAGATCCTGTCCCACGCCGATGTTGATGAGGGGTGCCAGATTTAGCGCGGATGAATCATCCGCGTCGCCGGCTGGCCACAGCAGGCGGTCGAAATCTGCGTCTGCCAGCCGCATCAGGTAGAGGCAGGCATCGGCCACATCATCGCTATAGAGGAATTCGCGTCGCGGGGTCCCGGTTCCCCACACGGTGACACTGGTATCGCCGCGCTGCGTAGCATCATGAAAGCGACGCAGCAGTGCCGGGATGACATGACTGTCCTGCGGGTGGTAGTTGTCTCCCGGCCCGTACACATTGGCTGGCATCGCCGCCAGGTAGCGGGTGCCGTGCTGACGGTTGTAGCTCCAGCACATTTCTATGCCCGCGATCTTGGCCAGTGCATAGGGCCGGTTGGTCGGCTCCAGCGGGCCGGTGAGCAGGTATTCCTCTTTCAGGGGCTGCGGGGCGAGCTTGGGGTAAATGCAGCTTGAGCCCAGGAACAGTAACCGGCGTACGCGGTGCCGCCACGCGCTATGCAAAACGTTGGTCTGGATCGCGAGGTTGTCCCGGATGAAATCCGCAGGGTAGGTATTGTTGGCGAGGATGCCGCCGACCCTGGCGGCAGCAAGGAAAACGTAGTCGGGTTTTTCCTGGGCAAAGAACGCTTCCGTAGCGGTCTGGTCAGTGAGGTCGAGCTCCGCGTGGCTGCGGGTGACCAGATGCGAAAAGCCGTAGGTGCCGAGCGCACGCAGCAGGGCCGAGCCAACGAGGCCACAATGGCCGGCGATATAGATTTTTGATTGGAGATTCATGCCTCGGCGCTGGTTTGCGAGTCAACGATGAGCGCGAGGGCTATGGAAAGGGTCGCCAAGACTTTTGGGGCCGGTGAGAGGGCAATCACGGCGACCGACGTTCCACGCTAATCGCGCCGGGTTACTCCTTATGGTCATAGGACTTGAATCCGGCCAGCTTGACCAGGGCATCGCGCTTGGCGGCCGAGTAGTCAGCTTCCACCATTTCCTTGACCAGCTCAGGCAATGTGGTTGCCGGTGACCAGCCGAGTTTTTGGCGGGCCTTGCTGGCGTCGCCGAGCAGGGTGTCGACTTCCGTCGGACGAAAGTAGCGCGGATCGACACGCACGATGGCCTGACCCGGCTTGATTCGGACTGTATTCCCATCGCTGAGCGGGCCGGTGGTGATCTGCTGTGCGTAGCCTACTTCGTCTATACCCTGGCCTTCCCAGCGTAGGGCAATGCCCAGTTCAGCCGCGGCCAATTCCACGAACTGACGCACGCTGTACTGCACGCCGGTAGCGATGACGAAATCTTCAGGCTGCGCCTGTTGCAGCATCAACCACTGCATCTCGACATAGTCGCGAGCGTGGCCCCAGTCACGCAGGGCCGACAGGTTTCCCAGGTACAGACACTCCTGCAAGCCCAACGCCAGGCGGGCCAGGGCGCGGGTGATCTTGCGAGTGACGAAGGTCTCGCCCCGAACGGGTGACTCGTGATTGAACAGGATGCCGTTACAAGCATACATGCCATAGGCTTCGCGGTAGTTCACCGTGATCCAGTAGGCGTACAGCTTGGCTACGGCGTAGGGACTACGCGGATAGAACGGCGTAGTCTCACGCTGCGGCATTTCTTGCACCAGGCCGTACAGCTCGGAGGTTGAGGCCTGGTAGAAACGGGTTGTCTTGTCCAGACCCAGAATACGGATGGCCTCCAGGACGCGCAGCGTGCCCAGACCATTCGCGTTGGCGGTGTATTCCGGCTCCTCGAAGCTCACCGCCACATGCGACTGGGCAGCGAGGTTATAGATTTCATCCGGTTGTATCTGTTGTATGACCCTGATCAGGCTGGTGGAATCGGTCAGATCTCCATAGTGCAAGATAAAACGGCGGCCCTTGTCGTGGGGATCCTGGTACAGGTGGTCGATTCGATCGGTATTAAAAAGCGAGGTCGGGCGCTTTATGCCATGCACCTCATAGCCCTTGTCCAGCAAGAACTCGGCTAGGTAGGCCCCGTCCTGTCCGGTAATGCCGGTGACAAGTGCTTTCTTCATGTGGGCTCTACCTAATGATCCAATAAACCGCTATCGGCGCAATCATGACAGAGCGCAGGAGGTGCATGAAGAGCAGCTCCGGTCCTGCGAAGGCGCGAACTCCGCTTCTGTGTCCCCGCTATGTTGACCGAACGGCAAGATTGGCACGAGGTCTTCGGAGCATCGGCGACGATGGAGCGGCCTTGAAGTCGCGGTGGCCGGATATCCGACCTACTCGATGTTCTGCACCTGTTCGCGCATTTGTTCGATGAGCACTTTCAAGCCGATGGCGGCCTGGGTGACGTCCATGTCCATGGCTTTTGATCCGACGGTGTTGGCTTCACGGCCAAGTTCCTGCATCAGGAAATCCAGGCGCCGGCCGACGGCGCCGCCCTGGGTCAGGCTGGCGCGGATTTCCTTGACGTGGATGGCGAGGCGGTCGAGTTCCTCGGCGATATCCCCTTTTTGCGCGGCCAGGACCAGTTCCTGTTCCAGGCGTGCGGGTTCCAACGGCACGCCGAGCGCGGCGATGCGTTCGCGCAGTTTGTCGCGCCAGGCGTCGCGGATGGCCGGCATACGGGTGCCGATGGTTTCAGCCAGGGTCAACACGCCAGCCGCGCGTTCTTCGATCAGTTCGGCCAGGCGCTCACCTTCCCGTCGGCGGGCCGCCTTGAGTTCACCAAAGGCGGTTGTCAGTGCATGCAGGGCCTCGGTTTCCAGCGCTTCCTGGTTGCCGGTGTCGGTCGACTGCACCACGCCCGGCCAGCGCAGCAGGTCGAGCGGATTAAGCGAGGCTGCGTGAGCGCCCAGATGGCTCCTGACCTGATTGGCGGCCGCCAGCAGCGCAGCCAGGGCAGTTTCGTTCACGTTCAGCGCCTGTACTTCGCTTGCCGCAACATAGCGCAGGCCAAGGTCCAGCTTGCCGCGGTGGACCTCACGGGCGGCCAGTTCACGCACCCGCGGCTCCAGGCTGCGAAGGGCGTCTGGCAGGCGTAGCGACAGTTCCAGGTAGCGGTGGTTGACGCTGCGCAGTTCCCAGGTGAATTCGCCGAGCGCACCGCTGCGCGTGCTGCGGGCAAAGGCGGTCATGCTGGAAATCATGGCTGGGTCCGGTAGTCGGCACGGGGTGCGGGAGGGCAGTGTAGCCCAGGGCTCTGGGTGTGCCGGGCTATAATCGGCGCCCCCTGACCGCTTTTGCCGTCACCTGCGGCGTTGCCGGCGGTCATGTGTCGAGTTCTCCTTCCTTTTGTCGCTTTACTTTTCAAGGACACGCCATGCGCCCCAGCGGCCGACGACCGGACCAGATGCGTCCGGTCACCATTACCCGTCAGTTCAGCAAATACGCCGAGGGTTCGGTGCTGGTGAGCTTTGGTGACACGCGAGTGATCTGCAACGCCAGCGTAGACGAGCGCGTGCCCGGCTTCAAACGCGGCAGTGGCAGCGGCTGGGTGACTGCCGAGTACGGCATGCTGCCGCGCGCGACACACACGCGCATGAAGCGCGAGGCGGCAACCGGCGGTCAGGGTGGGCGTACCCAGGAGATTCAGCGTTTGATCGGTCGCTCGCTGCGGGCGGTAGTGGATTTGTCGGCTCTTGGCGAGCGCACCATTACGCTGGATTGCGATGTCATTCAGGCCGACGGCGGTACGCGCACGGCGGCTATCACCGGCGCGTATGTGGCGCTGAGCGATGCACTGGCCAATCTGCGCAAACGCAAGGTGATTACACGGGACCCCATCCATGGCGCCATCGCGGCGGTGTCGGTGGGCATTGTTGGCGCAAAGGTAGTACTGGATCTCGACTATGCCGAGGATTCGAGCGCCGAGACCGACATGAACCTGGTCATCAACGACGCCGGTGCGTTTGTGGAGATTCAAGGCACGGCCGAAGGGCACGCGTTTCGCCCCGATGAGCTGACACAAATGATTGCCCTGGGCCAGCAGGGCGTGGCCGAGTTGATCGCGCTGCAGCGGGCGGCGCTGGCCGGTTGATGCGCCTGGTACTGGCCAGCGGGAACCGCGGCAAGCTGGCGGAACTGCGCGGTTTGCTGGGCAACCTGCCGCTCAGCTTGCAGGCGCTCGGCGACTTTACCGCCGAGGTCGCCGACGAGACCGCGCCAAGCTTCGTTGAAAACGCCATTCTGAAAGCGCGTTTTGCCGCCGCTGCCAGTCAGCTGCCCGCGCTCGCGGACGATTCCGGCCTGGAGGTGGATGCGCTCGGCGGCGCGCCCGGCGTACATTCCGCCCGCTACGCGGGACCCGCAGCGAACGACGCCGCCAACCGGCACAAGTTGCTTGAGGCTCTCGCGGGGCGGCCGGCAGATCAGCGCACGGCGCGGTTTTGCTGCGTGCTGGTGTATTTGCGCCACGCCAATGATCCCTGGCCGCAGATATTCACCGGCACCTGGCAAGGGCGGATTGCGCCCGCTGAGGCCGGCAGCAACGGCTTTGGCTACGATCCGGTGTTCTGGGTGCCTGACTTCGCGTGCACGGCGGCCGAACTGGACCCCGCGGACAAGGCGCGTCTGAGTCACCGCGCGCAGGCTACGGCTGGGCTACGGGCATATTTGCAGCAGGTTCTGGCCAATAACGTAAACAAGGCCGACCGGACAGACTGAATCTGGCTGCGTTTAACGAGTCTGTTGCAGCAGAAACTCAAGCGCGAACTTGCTGCCAAGATAGGCCAGCATCAACAGAGCAAAACCTGCCAGGGTCCAGCGCACCGCGGTCTGGCCGCGCCAGCCAGCCCGACGTCGGCCGATCAGCAAGGTGCCGATGACCAGCCAGGCGCAGATCGACAGCGCCGTTTTTTCAATGAGATGCGGCGCGAAAATGTCGCCCAGGAAAAGCATCCCGGACAGCAGCGCCAACGTCAGGGCCGCGAATCCCAGGGCCAGTATCTGAAACAGCAACTGTTCCATGTCGCCCAGCGGCGGCAAGGCGCGCAGTAAGCCACCGGGCGTGTGCTGACGTAGGCGACTGTCCTGATAGGCCATGAACAGAGCCTGAAGCGCCGCCAGGGCGAGCAGGCCATAGGCAAGTACCGACAGCAGTATGTGCAGCGCCAGCGGCAGGGCATCGACGATTGGCAATGGCGCTGCATGGCTGGGCAGCATCATCAGCAGCACCGACAGGGCCGCCAGCGGCGCCAGTACGACGCCGAGGTTATCCACCGCGCGCACGCTGGACAGGCCGCCGAACAGCAACATTACCAATGCTGCCAGCAGCGACACGGCGTTACCAAATCCGAGCAGCAGCGATGCGCCCTGGGGCACTACGTCGGCGAGCAGCCACAGGTGCGCAGCGGCCAGCAGCACGGTCAGGGCCCGCAGCGACCGGCGGGACCAGGGCTCCTGACGACGCAGTATCCAGCCGTAGCCCGCGCCAAGGGCAAGGTAGGCGGCGGCAAGCACAAGCGGGGGCAGGCTGAATTGCATGGGCGATGGGCGGGTTCAGGCAGCAGGCAGGTGGCCGATTCTACCGGAGCGCCGAGCATCGGCCGGGTGCGGTCGCGCGAGTGCGAAAGCGGCGCCGGGCAGTTTCGTTGTGGCCGATCGGCGCGACCCATCCGCAGCGTTGACGCTCAGACCAGAAATCCGAGCGCGGGAAGCTCGCCGTCGCTGTTGACCAGCAGGACTTTTTTGAATGCCATCTTCCAGGAGCCGTCCTGGCGGCGCAGCTGATGCTCGCTGCGCCCGGCCCAGGTGCGCAGCCAGGTCTTGTGACCGCGGCGCCGAAACTCGGTGATATTGAAGCTGGAATACACAAGCGCCGCGTCGTCGCCAGTGGGGTCGATCTCGACGTTGCCGACCAGGCGTGCCACCACCGAACGCGGGTCCTGAATGAACATGGCGTTACTTTTCATGCGTAACAGGCGGCGCGTGATCGCCGCCCGGTCGGCATAGATGATGGCGACGTCGGTGTCTGGCTCGCCATCGTGAGCGCAGGGCACCCAGTACACGCCGTCGTCGGTCCACAGCGCTTCCCAGTCCTCGAAGCGGTGCTGGTCCATCAGGCGGGCTTCGCGGTAGATGAACTGTTCTATCTCGTCACGTAGGCTCACTGAGGGACTCCTTATTCAGCCGTCATGACGGTTTTGTAGTGGCGCCAGATGCCACGTTGAGCGACTTCGTCGAGATTCTGGCAGGTGCGCACCGGCTGGCCGAAATCGTCGTCTTCGATGCGCTCGATGTGTCGGCCGCGGTTCAGTTCCAGCCAGGTGTCCGGCCGCACGGCCATGCCAGCCTGGCTGCGCTCGAACATTTCCATGTCGTCCGGGGCCAGAAAGCCGGCCGGCCCGAAACCGCCTTCCTGGGCGCGGATACGGGCGATGTTCACGGCCTCGGAAGCGCCCTTGAGCAGAGCTGGGTGGTAGTAGATGTGGGTGACGCTGTGGGCGACTGGCTGAATCACGCGCACCGCGTCCCACAGCAGCATCAGGTTCGGAAACACCATGATGTGGCAGGGGCCACCGCGGGCCAGCCACTGTGCCTTCTCGTGCGAGCCAATGCGCTGCGCCACGCCTTCGATCACCTCCGGCAGCAGGGTGCCGGTCGATCCGGTAAAGCGCAGCTTGTCGCCCTGCGCCCGGTTGGAGGTGAAGCTGTCCAGCACCGAGTGGCCACCGCCCAGGTCGCGCTGCATGGCGAGGGGGTTTTCAAGATCGCCACGGTCGGTGAAGGCGGCTTTCTTGTCGGTCGCCGACAGGCTGGCGAACTGCGCCAGCGCAGAGGCGTGGACGTACTCGGCATGATAGGCGTCGGTCAGGTTTTCAAGTTGCATCTTCCAGTTGGCGTCTACGGTAATGCCATGGCGGCCCGCCGACAGGTCAATTTCGCCGCCCGGCGCCAGATCGCAATAGCGCGACAGGTATGCCGCGGCGTTGCCCAGGTAGTCCTCGAAGCTGACGCCATCGCTGACCAGGCTGGCAAAGATGAAGCCCCGGTGTACGCCCATGCGCGGCACCTCGAACAGGTGCTGAGCCTCACCAGGCGGGCGATCGCCCCAGCCGGACACGTGCGTCGCCTCGCGCAGGGCTCCGGTGTTGTCGAACACCCAGCCGTGGTAGGCACACCGAAAAAACTTGGTGTTGCCACGCTCGCGCTGGCAAATGGTGTTGCCGCGGTGGGTGCAGCGGTTCAGCAGCAAGCGTATGCGCTGGTCCTCGCCGCGCACCATGATTACCGGCTGTCGACCGATCAGACGCAGCCGGTAGTCACCGACCTTGGGCAGTTCGCTTTCGTGACCGACGTACACCCAGCCCCGGTGATAAATGCGTTCGATCTCGTCCTCGAAAATGGCCTCATCCAGGTACAGGCGGCTGTGGACCAGGAAACCTTCCGGAGCGTCTTCGCGGATGAGTGTGCTGTAGTCGACGCGTTGCGTGTGCGCGTTCATGGCTGTCCTCGTACCTGAGTGGGATCGTCGTTGCCGCCAAGTTTACGACCGTTCGGACGGCTGGCGTCCAAACGACCAACTCTGGGGCAACGTTTTCGCGGTGGGTTCTTGACTGTGGCAAGGACCAGCCCCTTCCTCGCGATGGCCGGCGGAACGCCAGCTTGGTACCGTTAAACTTCGGCGCCGCTAACCGACACTGAATTCGGCTCATACCCATGCGATTGATACTTGCCTCGACCTCGCCACGCCGACGTGAGTTGTTGGCGCAGTTGGATATTGAGTTTGAAGTGGCGGCAGTGGCGGTGGACGAGCGGCCGCTGGCTGCCGAACTTGCCAGCGATCATGTATGTCGGTTGGCCCTGGCCAAGGCGCGGGCCGGGGCGGCGAACTACGGGCCACACG
>NZ_JBFIII010000015.1 GCF_041601295.1 Immundisolibacter sp. | reverse complement strand
TGGCATGCCGGCGTCGGCCTGCTTGAGGACCGAGACAATCTGGGTCTCGGTGAAACGCGACTTCTTCATGGAACCTCCTGGCTGCAGAAACATGCCAGAAAGTTCTACTTCTGTAGTGTCTACCTAGAGGGGGAGCTTACGCAGCCATCTGGCGCTATTGGGCCAGATGCATGAGCGATCACGGTAACGAAGAAACTTAAAATAATTACAAGTCGCATTATGAGCACTAACGTAAAGCTAAGGGGCGCCGCGCTTTTGCGGCGTCCCGCTTGAGCGCCGGGTTGGGCTGTATAAACGTGGCACCAAGAACAGACATCACCTGTTCTGCTCCCAATGATCTTGAGCATTGGCGACGACTTCGCAGTCACAAAAACCACCATTTTCCTCAAGCCACTCAAAAATCGGAGTGCGTTGCTGCTTATTTTCCGATACCCACTTATCCGTGAAACGATGGGTGTGGTCGCACTCCTCCTTGTCTACTTGCGCCTCGACAAAAGTGAATAACGACTTTAGTAATTCATTGGGTAGAGGGAACGCAGCTTGAGCTTTTTGCCGCTCTTGCTCCTTCCAAGCTTTCTTTCGATCTCGATCTGCTGGATTCATGATCTCTTAGTCTGCCCAACGTGCAATATACACCTTTACAGGTGTATATTTAATTTCTCGATAGGTGTATATCACCCATTGAAATATCATAACCTAATGATTATTAACAAGTTACTTATTTGATAGGTGGACATACGGTGCCAGCAAACACCCCTGCACCCCAGACTCCAAAACTGCTCGACCAGGTCCGCAACCGAATTCGTGTCAAGCATTACAGCATCCGCACGGAGACGCAATACGTGCAGTGGGTGCGGCGATTCATCCTGTTCCACGGCAAGCGGCATCCGCTCGACATGGGTGCCGGGGAGGTCGAGGCGTTTTTGTCGCATCTTGCGGTGGAGGGGCACGTCGCCGCCGCAACGCAGAATCAGGCCCTGTCGGCGTTGCTGTTCCTGTACAAGGAGGTGCTGGGCGTCGATTTGCCGTGGCTGAACAACGTGACCCGCGCCAAGCGGCCGCAGCACCTGCCGGTGGTGTTGACGCGCGAGGAGGTGCGGGCGGTCCTGTCGCGGATGAGGGGCGTGTATGCGCTGATGGCAGGTTTGTTGTACGGCACCGGGATGCGTCTGATGGAATGCGTGCGGTTGCGGGTGAAGGACGTGGAGTTCGCACACCAGCAAATTGTGGTGCGCGACGGGAAGGGTGCAAGGGATCGGGTGACGATGCTGCCGCAGGCACTGGCCGGCGGCTTGCAAGCGTATTTGGCACAGCGCAGGGCGCTGTTCGAGGACGACCAGAAGGCCGGCAAGGCGGCCGTGTATCTGCCGGATGCTCCGGCGCGAAAGTATCCGAACGCGGCGACCGAATGGGGCTGGCAGTATGTGTTCCCGTCCGGCAGTTATTCGGTAGACCCGCGCAGCGGGGAAGAGCGGCGGCACCATCTGGACGAGAAACTCCTGCAGCGGGCGATGCGAACGGCTGTATTGGCGACAGGGATCGTCAAACCGGCCACACCCCACACGCTACGGCATTCGTTTGCCACACATCTGCTGGAGCGTGGGCAGGATATTCGCACCATCCAAGAGCTGCTCGGTCATAAAGACGTGCAGACCACGATGATCTACACCCACGTCATGAACCGGGGTGCGCGCGGCGTGGTGAGCCCGCTGGATTTGTGAGTCGGTGCCGCAGACCTGGGGCGCTTCCCAAGAGTCGTCATACCTGCGAAGGCGGGCATCCAGCTGGGTGATTTAACTGGGCTTCCGCCTGCGCGGTAGCGAAGATTCGGCGGGTTTCGATGCGCCCCAGTCCAGACGTATGTGGGTGACTGACCCGGCGATTCCTGCACGACCGCCCGCCAGTCCCGGATTGCGTCGCCACTCAGTCGGGTACGGTTTACTCAGGCCGGATCTGGCCGCTTGAGTATGAGCAGGCCGGACACCGCTTTTACGCACAGGGCGCCTTGTGCGTCGAGGATTTCGCCCTCGACATAGCCGGTGCGACCGCCGACACGGATAACTCGGCCGATGGCGGTGATGTCGCCGCTGGTGATCGGGCGCAGGTAGTTCAAGGTCAGGCTGGTGGTGGTCCACACGGTCTTGAGGTCGGGGTAGGTCGCCATCATGGCGTAACCGACCGCCTCGTCCACGTACACGGCCATCACGCCGCCCTGCACCGAGCCGCGCGGGTTGCACCAGCGCAGATCGAATGGAAATACCAGCCGGGCGAAGTTGGCCGCGGACTCGGCGATGTAACCGCCGAACTGCTCCATGGTCGGCGGCCGACTCAGGTCAATTGTGGTGAGGTCAGGCTGCGTGCGGTCCACCTGGGCCGTCGGCGGCGTCATGGCCACTGCCCTTGCGATACCAGGGTGCGCACCATGCGCCGGCTGACCTTGTTGGTGTTGCCGCGCGGCAGTTCGTTGACCAAGCGGTATTCCCGCGGGCGCTTGTAGCTGGAAAGGTCAGTCGCTTCGACATGCGCCTTGAGCTGCTCCGGCGTGACCGCCTCCCGGGCCACTACGAAGGCGACGATGCGCTGGCCCCATTGCTCGTCCGGGATGCCAACCACTACACATTCGCTGACCGCGGCGTGGCCAAGTACCGCTTCCTCCACCTGGCTTGGCAGTACGTTGATACCGCCGGAGATGATCATGTCGTCGATACGGCCGCGCAGGTACAGGTAATTGTCGGCATCCAGCGTGCCCATGTCGCCGGAGCGCCACCAGCCGTCTTCGAAAATCTTGCGCGCCACGGCCGGCTGTTCCCACACCTGTTCGGCCACCGACAGGCCGCGGATGATGACTTCGCCTTCTTCGCCGGGCGCCACCTCGTCGGTCAGCGCACCGCCGGGCTGGATGACCCGCACGTCGGCGTTGATAAACGGTTTACCGACGCTCTCCTGCTTGCTGGGGTCGCGGTAGTCCTCGTTGAACATGATGGTGCCACCCGAGCAGGAGCCGGTTTCGGTGGTGCCATAGATGTTGATCACGGTCTTGCAGATCTTTTCCCGCACCAGGCCCATGGTGCGGGTGTCCATCGGCTCGCCGGCGTAGCCGGCTTTCTTCAGCGAGGACAGGTCGTAGTTGTCCAGATTCTCGCGAAACAACATGCGCCACACAGTGGGCACCAGGAAGGCGAACGTAGCGCGTTCGTCCTGGAGTTTCTGCAGGAAGCGCTTCGGGTCCCACTGCGCCATGAACACGATTTTGCCGGCCGCGTTCAGGTACGGCAGGGTGCAGTTGTACCAGCCGATAAAGGCGGTAGTGGATACGTTGACGATGCACGAGTAAGGATTGGCGTCGAACACGAAGCCGCCGCCCCGGGCGCTTTCGATCTGCGTACGGTGGGTATGCATGATGCCCTTGGGCACGCCGGTGGTGCCCGACGACAGGGCGATCATGGATACATCGTCACTATGGATCGGCATCGGCTCGAAGTCGAGCGGGTAGTCGGCAAGATCCCGTGGGATGACCGGATCAGGCCCGCCAATCTTGTCGTCTGGTGTGATTTCGGACACGGCACGGATGCCGTAGCTGACCAGTGGCGCCATCTGGCGAAGCTGGTCGGCCAGTTCGCTGAGCGCGCCGTCGTAGACCATCACGCGTGGCGACAGGCGCTCGAGCACCGCTGCCAGGATCTTGGGCGACTCGCGCAGGTGCAGGGCGGACGGGATCGCGCCCAGTTCAAAGGCGCCGAACAGGGCCACCACATGGGCAACCGACGGGTACATCAGCAACGCCACCCGGTCGCCCTTGCGCACGCCGCGGGTGTGCAGCAGCTTGGCCATGCGCTGTACCTGCTCCTTGAGCTCGGCGTAGGTATAGCGGTAAAGCTCGTCGACCACGGCCTCATTGTTCGGATACCACTTGGCCGAACGGTGCAGCATTTCGCGCAGGTTGGTGTCGCGTGTCATATCTCCCCCTTGAAGCAAGCTTGCCCGTCATGGGCCACAAAAAATGCGGCGGTTCGTCCCTGAACCGCGCTCTGCCGCCGCTTCGACAGGGTTGCCGGGCTCAGTACGAGCGCGGCATCCCCAGGTCATGCTGGGCAATGTAGTTGAGCGTCATCTCGTCGGTGACCGGCGCAATGCGGTTCAGGCGCAGGTTCCGATAGTGGCGCTCGACCCCGGACTCACTGATGTAGCCGGCACCGCCCAGGGTCTGGATGGCCCGATCGGCCGCGTACAGCGAGGCGTGGGCCGCCGCGTATTTGGCCGAGGTGGCCTGCACGCCGCATTCCCGGCCCTGGTCGTACAGCCAGGCAGCTTCGTACACCTTAAGGCGCGCGCATTCGAGCTGAATGCGTGCTTCGGCCAACGGAAACTGCAAGCCCTGGTGGGTGGCCAGCGGTTTGCCCCAGATGGAGCGCTCGCTGGCGTACTGAACGGCCTTGCGGATCAGGTAGTTGCCGGTGCCGATGCAGCTGGCGGCAATCGCCAGGCGCTCCGGATTGAGCACTGCATACAGCGCCTTCCAGCCCTTGCCTTCCTCGCCAACCAGATTCTCTTGCGGAACCTTGAAGTCGTCGAAGAACACCGCATTGGTGTCCATGAAGTGGCTGCCCATCTTCTTGAGCGGCCGCGCCTCGATGCCCGGCCCCGGCAGGTCACCCACCAGCAGGGACACACCCTCGGTGCGCCGCGCCGGGTCATACGGCGAGGTGCGGCACATGATGCCGATATGGCTGGCCACCTTGATGTTGGAGATGAACATCTTCTGGCCCTTGACCAGGTAATGCCCATCCTCCTTGCGCGCTTCGGTGCGGATAGTGGTGATGTTGGAGCCGGAGTTCGGTTCCGTGAACCCGCCGGCCCACAGCTCGCCCTTGACGATCTTGGGCAGGTAGTTGGCCTTTTGCTCCGCTGTGCCGGCCGAGTTAATCAGGCAGCCGCCAAACACCGGGCCGCCCACGAACATGCCGCCGCAGTCGCCACCGTTGCTGGACAGCGCCTCGGCGGCCAGGCACATGTCCAGCATGCCCAGGCCGCTGCCGCCGTATTCCTCCGGAATGGTGATGCCTAGCAAGCCCTGATCGACCAGGGTGGTCCAGAACTCCCGGGGAAAACCGTACTCTTCGTCGATCTTCTGCCAGTAGCTGTCCTCGAAACCCTGCGCGATCTTCTCGCACAGGTCGACCAGCATCTGTTGATCCTGGCTGAGCCCGAACTCCATGGCTCAGACGTCCTTCGTGAGTTTGTAGGACTGTGTGCCGGGCTTGAACTCGCGCCGCTTGAACGAGGCCAGCGCGGTACGGACCCAGTCGTCGTTGGTCTCGCGTGACAGTTCCCACAGCTTGGCCATTTCGTAGTCGATGGCGGTTTCGAAGTCCATCCACTTGACCTTCTCGTAGACTTCCTTGGTCTTGCGCAGCACGGTGCGGCCCAGGCGGGTCAGCATTTTCACCACCCGGTCGGTCTCGGCGTCGAGCTCGGCCAGCGGCACTGACTTGGTGGCGTAGCCGATTTCCTCGGCCTGTTTGCCGGTGAAGGTGTCACCGGTCAGGCCGTAGTACAGCGCCTTCTTGCGGGACGGAATGTTGTGCGCGTAGGCCCACGAGGTGCCGCCGCCCGGGAAGATGCCGAAGTTGACCTCGGACAAGCCCCAGGTGGACTCGTTGGCTACGATGGCGATGTCGCAGATGCCGGCCAGTTCCATGCCGCCGCCGAAGCACCAGCCGTTGACCTTGGCGATGGTGACCGCCGGGAATTTCTTCAGATGCTGGAACCAGGTGAACACGTCAGCGTTGATGGCGGCCATGCGCTCTGGGTCGTCGAACGGCTCGAA
This sequence comes from Immundisolibacter sp., assembly GCF_041601295.1. NCBI lineage: Bacteria > Pseudomonadati > Pseudomonadota > Gammaproteobacteria > Immundisolibacterales > Immundisolibacteraceae > Immundisolibacter > Immundisolibacter sp. Next base: position 30,484 of record NZ_JBFIII010000015.1, on the reverse strand, counting down.
GAAGCATTGCTCCAGGTCCATGCCGGCGCAAAACGCGTCCTTGATGCCGGTGATTACCAGCACCTTGACGCGCGCCTTTTCCGCCTCCACCAGGGCGTTGCGCACGTTGTTGTGCAGAGTGGGGCTCATGCAGTTCTTCTTTTCCGGGCGGTTGAACTGGATGGTGGCGACGTCGCCGTCGATGCTGAAATTGATGCACTCGTAACTGGACATGGAGGCCCCCTTAAGGCTCGGTGAATGGACTGCCCGCAATCGGCGGGACGGTAATTTAACCATAACGATCGTTAGGCAGGGACAGTTTGCTGGTTTGCGGTAGCAGCTGACCGGGCTGCTGCACTACCATGCGTAGCAACGGTCGATCGAATTGTTCGGGCCACGCGCCCGTGCACAACATTTGGAGTAGCAAAGCGTCATGTCTGAACCGTTGAAATTGCAGGATCTGATGGAAATGGACGGCGTGATCGGCGCGCTGCGCTGGCAGCAGTCGCGTTTCCAGGACGCCATCGCCTACCCGGCGCGACTGGCCGAATTTCTCGGCCTGGAAAACGAGGAACGCGCGCGCCAGATGATGCTGTCGGCCGAGGCCATGGGCCTTAGCATCAAGGGCGTACTGGAGATCGACTACTACCGCGACCGCAGTTCGAACCCGTTCAGCTTGATGCCGGTAGACGGCTATATGATCCACGGCCAGAAGTTCAACCTGCTGTGTACTCTGAACCACGTCGCGGCGGTGGTGGACAACAAGGTTGAATACGACGTCAAGGCCTTGTTCAGGAAGCTGGCCCTGGTCAGGAACGACTGAACCGACCGAGATTTTTCGGCGCTTGGGTCTGGCCGGGATTGTGCGTGCCGGCCCTGGCGCTGTTACCTGAGCCTTTTAATCCTAGAACCAGAATTTGCGGCGGCCCGGGCGTCGCGCCGAGGAGAAACACATCATGCAAAACAAACCCGTAGTTGCGACCATGACCGGTGATCCATGTGGTATCGGCCCGGAAGTAGTGGTCAAGTCCCTGGCGCTGGGCGACATGTACGCGGCCTGCCGGCCGGTGGTGGTGGGTTGTACGGAATCGGTGCAGAGCGCGGTCGATCAACTGGGTCTGAAGTTGAAGGTGCGCCGCGTCGATTCTGTGGATCAGGCTGGGCTGGACCCCAGCGTGATCGACGTTTACGACACCGGTCAACTGGATCCGAAGGACATTACCCCGGCCAAGGCCAACGCCGCATGCGGTCTTGCCACCGCTGCCTGGCTGAAGGAAATGGACGACCTGGCCCTGACCGGCAAGGTGCAGGGCACCATCATGGGTCCGATCAACACCGATGCGCTCAAGATGGCCGGCAAGCTGGACCAGGTGATCAGCGTCGAAACCGGCAAGACCTACCTGTTCCTGATCACCGGCCCGCTGCGGGTGGTGCATCTGACCGACCACATTCCGCTGCGTCAGGTGTGCGACATCATCGCGCCGGACCTGGTCTACAAGGCGCTGCGCACTATCCACGACGACTTCACGCGCTGGGGCATTCCCAACCCGCGTATCGTGGTGGCCGGCCTGAACGCCCATGCGTATGGGGAAGAGGATAAGACCCAGATCGCGCCGGGTGTCGAGCAGGCCAAAGCCGAGGGCATCAATGTGACCGGCCCGTCCTCGCCGGACAGCGTGTTCCGCTGGTGCATCGATGGCGAGTACGACGTGGTGCTGGCCATGTTCCACGACCAGGGCCACATCGCGGTCAAGACCTGGGGCTTCGTCGGCAACTGCGCCATGATCCTGGGAACGCCGTATATCCATATGTCGGTGGCCCACGGCACCGCGTTCGATATCGTCGGCAAGGGTATCGCCAGCCACGAGATGATTTTGACCGCCATGCGCCAGGCCGCCAGCCTCGCGGGTGGTCGCGGTTTTTATCGGGAGCCTGCCGTAGCGTGATGGCACCGCCTGTCGTCGCGGGTCTGGCCGCTGTATTGCTGGACCTGGACGGCACGCTGGCCGATACCGCCGCTGACCTGGCGCGGGCGCTGAACACGCTGCGGGCCGAGCATGGCCTACCCGCGCTGGCGACGGCCGAGCTGCGCCCGTACGTGTCGCAAGGCGCGCGCGGGCTGCTGGGGCGGGGGTTTGATCTAGACGTGCAGGACGCCCGATATGGTGGCCTGCGCGATCGTTTTCTTGAGATTTACGAGGACTGCTGCGCGCGTGAGGCGCGGCTGTTCGATGGTTTCGGGCCGGTACTTGCGGCGCTGCGCGGCCAGGGTTTCAAGTTCGGTGTGGTGACCAACAAGATCGAGCGCTTTGCATCGCCCTTGTTGCGAGCGCTGGGTGTGTCGCCGGATGCGGACTGCCTGATTACGCCGGACCACGTCAGCCGCCCCAAGCCCGACCCGGAGGGCGTGCTGCTGGCCTGTGCGCGCCTGGGTGTGGCGCCGGCGGCCTGCGTGTTTGTGGGGGATGACCGGCGCGATATCGAGGCCGGTCGCGCCGCTGGAACCCGCACGGTGGTGGCGGCTTACGGTTACATCGCCCCCGGCGAGAAGCCGGATCAATGGGGCGCGGACGCCTGTATCGACTCTCCGGTGCAATTGCTCGCCCTGTGCCAGCGCTGGAGTGCCTGATGGCCGCCCCGGACCTCGTTGACATCATTCTGCACAAGGCGGCGCGCAGTCTGGAAGTCCGGTTTGCCGATGACCAGGTGTTTCAACTGCCGGCCGAGTACCTGCGCGTGCACTCGCCCTCTGCCGAGGTGCAGGGCCATGGTCCAGGACCGGGCGTGCTGGTCGCCGGCAAGCAGGATGTCGGCATCACCGCGCTGGCGCCAATCGGCCATTACGCGCTGCAAATCACCTTCTCGGACGGGCACGACAGTGGCTTGTTCAGCTTCGACTACTTGTATCGTCTGGGCACCCAGCACGACACTCTGTGGCAGACCTACCTGGACCGGCTGGCCAAGGCCGGCCAGCTGCGCCAGCCTTGAGGTCTCCCGGGGGAGCCATGATCGCCAGCGTTGATGCCTTTCGCGCCGCTGCGCAAGCCTACTTGCCGCGCATGATATTCGATTTTGTCGACGGCGGTTCCGAGCGGGAGACCACGCTGCGCGCCAATTGCGCCGATTTCGAGTCCCTGCGCTTCGCCCCGCGGGTATTGACCAACGTCGCCAATGTTGAGCTTGGCACCACCCTGCTGGGCGAGCAGATCGCGATGCCGCTGGTGATCGCGCCCATGGGCTTGTGTGGTGTGGTGCGGCCCGAGGGCGAGCTGGCGCTGGCCCGGGCGGCAAAGTCGGCAGGTATTCCCTGTGTACTGTCCACCGCGGCGACCCACCCGCTTGAGGCGGTGGCGACGGCGGCCCCGGAAAACCTGTGGTTCCAGCTGTATATCTTTCGCGACCGGGAGCTCATGCGCAGCCTGGTGGGTCGGGCGCGCGAAGCCGGTTACCGCGCCCTGGTGGTAACCGTGGATTTGACCCGCGGCGGCAAGCGGGAAAAGGACATCAGAAACGGCTTTACCGTGCCGCCGCGCTTTAACCGGCGCACTGCCGTCGATTTGTTGCGTCACCCCAGATGGCTGCGGCGCATGCTGCCGCATCGCAACATGACCATCGGCAATCTGGTGGGCTGGGGCGGTCACAGCAGCGATGTGGTGGCGCTCAGCACCTTCATGAATACGCAGATCGATCCGAGCATTCACTGGGACGATCTGACCTGGCTGCGTCAGGAGTGGGACCTGCCGCTGGTGGTCAAGGGCATTCTGCACCCGGACGATGCCCGCCAGGCGGTGGCCTGCGGCGTAGACGCCATCATCGTTTCCAATCATGGCGGCCGCCAGCTTGATGGCGCGCCGTCAACCATCAGCGTATTGGCCGAGGTTGTCGACGCGGTGGCCGGAGCCGCCGAAGTGATTCTGGACGGCGGCATTCGTCGCGGCGGCGACGTGCTCAAGGCGCTGGCACTCGGTGCCCGGGCCTGCATGATCGGCAAGGCCGCGTTGTATGGCCTGGCGGCTGACGGTCAGCCGGGTGTTGAGCGTGTACTCGCCATCCTGCGCCAGGAGCTGGACATTGCCATGGCGCTGTCGGGTAACTCGCGAGCCTCAGCGGTGCGACCGGATACGGTGCGTCGGGTTTAGGTCCGCGTCACTCGGTGGCATCTGCTGCCGTGAGTGATGCCAGGCGGTCAGGCGACCAGCGTGTATCGCCCATGATAGATTTCCGGGACTTCGGATAAACGATCACCGGTCTGGCCAGACACATGCAGTACGAGCAACGAGGCAAGGAGGGGACATGAACGCACCCAGCGGACGGCCAAAATGCGGGCACACCCAGGCCTTTGGTCTGGATACCGGCCCGGTGAGCACGGCTACCGTGATCACGCCCGAGTTCTTCGAGCGCGAGCGCGAGGCGATCTTCCGTCATCAGTGGTTCAACCTGCTCAAGCGGGCCGATGAACTGCCCAATCCGGGAGATTTTTTCGTTCGCGACATCGAGGTGCTCGGGGTCTCGGTCATTGTTGCGCGTGGCGCGGATGGCCAGCTGCGCGCGTTCCATAACATATGCACCCATCGCGGAAACCGCCTGGTGCGTGCCGCCGATGGGTGCGTCAAGGGTTGGCAGTGCGATTTCCACGGTTGGACCTACGCCACCGACGGCACGGTGCAGTTCGTGCCGGACGAGGGCCAGTTCTTCGACTTCGACAAATCGCAGATGGGCTTGCCGCCGCTGCACCTGGATACCTGGGCTGGTTTCCTGTTCGTGAACCTCGACGCGACGCCCCGGCAGACCCTGGAACAGGCGATGGGGGACTTCAATCAGGACCTGAAGCCGTTCCCATTTGACGAGATGATTTGCGCGGGACGCTGGCGGTATCACGTCAACGCCAACTGGAAGGTGACCATGAACGCCTTCCAGGAGGGTTACCACGTGGCCTTCGTGCACAAGCGCTCGGCCCCGGACGCGTTTACCGGAACCGACAATCCGTACTGCAACATCAGCCACATGAAATTGCAGCCGAACGGCAACCAGCACCTGTCGGTACCTGGCAACCCGGCTCATGATCTGTCGCCGACCGAGCAGATCGCCTTCAAGTTCGGTTCCACGTTCACCCAGGGCACGGGTGGTCGCGGTGCCTATCCGGGTACCCAGCAGGACAAAAGCGACGACTGGGGCTTCGAGCTGAACGTTGTGTTCCCGTTCTCGCGCATCAATGTCGGCGCCGGCTGGTACTACCTGGACGCTTTCTGGCCGGTGTCGCAAAACGAGACCGTGTACGAGCTGGCGTATTACTTCCCGAAGCCGAAATCGGCGGCGGAGATGATCAGCCAGGAATTCAGCAAGATCGTACTGCGCGACCTGTCGCGCGAGGATCTGTACACCAACGAGGTGACACAGAAGTCTCTCAATTCCGGCGCTATCCGCAGCATCACCCTGTCCGACCAGGAAGCCGCGGTGCGCCACCTTTACCGGACCGTGGAACGGTTGACCAGCCCCTGAGGAGCAAGACGTGAAATTCGGCATCTATAACGAAATCCAGGCCTCGCCAGGGGCCAATTACAAGCAGCGCTACGACGAGACGCTGCGCAGCGTCGAACTGGGGGACGCGTTGGGCTATGAAGTCTTCATGGCACTGGAGCACCACTTTTTTCCGACCTTTTCCATCTCGGTCAATCCGCTGGCGTTCTTTGCGGCGGCGGCCCAGCGGACGCGCAATATCCGGTTCCGCGCCATGTGCCACACCCTGCCGGTACACAACCCGATGGTGCTGGCCGGCGAGATTGCCCAGTGTGACCACCTGACCGACGGCCGGCTGGAAGTCGGCGTCGGGCGGGGCCATGGCTGGCTGTACGACCCGGCAAGCATCCCGATGAGCGACAGCATCGGTCTGTACGAGGAGTCGCTGGAAATCCTGCAGCTCGCCTGGGGGAACGAGCGCTTCTCCTTCGAGGGCAAGCACTATTCGGTCCGCGATATCCAGGTCGTGCCCAAGCCCTTGCAGGCCAAGCTCAAGGTGTTTCAGACCGGCACCAGTGCACGCGTGTTCGGAGATGCCGGGCGCCGTGGTGGTGGCGTGGTGGTCGGCGCGGCGCCGCCGCCGCTGTTCGTCGAGGCGGTCAATGCCTATGCGGCGGCGGCCAAGGAGGCCGGTCATGCACCGCAGGTGGGCCTGGTGGTGCCGGTATTCCTGGCCGACGACGAAGCGACCGCACTGGGCGAGGCACGCGAGCCGATGATGCGCAGCTACGCCAACCTGGTGGTGCCGCAGGAGTCGATCAACGGCGAGGAGGTCAAGGAGCGCCTGCGCGGGGGTGGGTTTCACTTCTACGCCGGTGGCTTCCTTAACCAGATGAAGGAATACACCTTCGAGTCGGTGCTGGCCAACGACATTGCGTTTGCCGGCACGCCTGACCAGTTCATCGCCTGGTTGCAGCGTTTTCGCGAGCGCTATTACGATTTCCAGGAGCTGTCCCTGATGGCCGACTTCGGCGGCCAGGCCGAGTGGCAGGTGGCGCGGACCCTGCAATTGTTCGCGCGCGACGTAATGCCGGCACTGCGCTGAACTGTACTTCGGGAGAATCCACGCCATGTCCAACTCGCTGCCGACCGAATTTGCCGACCTGGAACGGTTCGTCCCGTGGGCGCTGCCCACCGAGGACGCGCGTATGCGCAAGCGCCTGGCGTCCAGCATGGTCGAACTGACCGATTACTACCGTACCTTGCTGCCACGCATGGAAGCACTGGCCGAGCAGTTGGCGAAGTTTTCAATTGACGCGATGCCGGAGTCCCAAAAGCCGCTGCTGTACCTGGGGCTGATGTTCATGGAAGCGGCCGTGTGCGTGGAACTGTTCAAGGGCCCGGATGTGTTGGAGAGCCTGGGCGCCGAGCACATTGAGGTCATGTCGGAGACCATGGAGCGTCGCCTGCTGGCGAGCTGAACCAAGCAAGGCAAGCAAGGGAGGATGGATAAAGTGCCAGGTTTATTTGGACGGTGGATCATCGTGGGTGCCATGGCTGTAATGGGCATGGCCGGCTGTGGCAAGGATGAAGGGCCGGCTGAAACCGGCGCCATCGGTGCGCCTGGCAGCGCGCCTGCGGCCTCGGAGCCGGTGTCGGCGCAGGCTCCTGTTGCCGAGCCGGCACCCGCGCCGGAGGCCGGGTTGCCGCCACAAAGCGCACGGGTCACATTCGCCGCCGCCGGCTTGCCGGACAGCCTGATCGATGATGGCTGCTATTCCTGCCATGACGTGAGCGGCGCCCGCATCGGCCCGCCGCTGCGCGCGGTGGCCGGTCTGTACCGCAACAACCCGCAGGCGCTGGACACCCTGACGCTGAAGGTTCTGCACGGCGGTGGTGGCGTGTGGGGACCGACACCGATGATCGCCCATCCGCAGCTGAGTACCGAGCAGGTCCGGCCGATGATCGAGGCCATCCTCAAACTCAACTGAAGTCTATTCGCGGGCGTGAGCCGGCACCGCCGGCCGCCCGCCTGTCGCGTATCCAAGGAGGTTTCATGAGCGTTGTGCGCGCGGGTCATTACGACGCCGCCACCGTCGAGGCGTTTTTCAATCCCAAGGTGGTCGCCGTCATCGGTGCTTCGCCAGACACGCTATGGTCGCGGCAATTGCTGGAGGGCATGGGTAGCCATGGCTTTCAGGGGCGCGTGTACGTGGTCAACCCGTCGCGCAGTTCGGTGCTGGGCTATACGTCGTTCAAGTCGGTGGCTGATTTGCCGGAAAAACCCGACATCGCGGCGGTACTGCTTGGTGCCAAGCATGTGCCAGCCATGCTGGAGCAGGTCGCTGCGACCGGTTGCAAGGCCGCCTACGTGCTCGCGGCAGGCTTCGAACAACCCGAACAGCTTGCCGCACTGCGGGCGCACGCCAAGAAACTCGGTCTGATCATCATCGGCCCCAACTGCAATGGCTATATCAATGCTGGCGCCGGCTTGCACCTGTGGACCGGTCCAATCAACCGGCCTTACCGGCGCGGCACCGTGGCGCTGCTGGGGCAGTCGAGCGGCGTGCTGGGCGCGATGTGCTGCCTCACCTGGGACCGCGGCCTGGGCATCAGCTTCCAGATTTCGACCGGTAACCAGGTCAATTTCGCGCTCACCGACGCGCTGAATTTCCTGGCTACCAACGCCGACACGCGGGTGGTGGTGACCTATGTCGAGCAGTTCGGTGACTACCCACACTTCGTGGAAGCGGTGCACAAGTGCCGCGCCAACAACACGCCGGTGATCGTGGTGGCGATCGGCCGTTCCGAAGCCGGGCGCGGTGCGGCGCTGGGTCATACCGGCGCCATCACCACCACCGGGGCGATTACCCGTGCCGCCATCGAGGCGGCTGGTGCAATTCCGGTTGACACGCTGGACGAGGCCCTGGACCGCGCCTCGGTGTTCGCGGTTACCCCACCGCGCAGCTGGCGGCCAGTGCGCACCGCCGGTCTGATCAGTATTTCCGGCGGCTGGTCGGCGCTGATGGGTGATTATTTTTCCGATGAGGGCATTGAAACGCCGCCACTGCCCAAGAGCGTGACCAAGCTGCTGCCAAATTGGGTACAGAACGTCACCTTCAACAACCCGTTCGACATCACAGCGCAGATCTATGGTTTTGCCGAGGTCTACTTCCAGATGGCCGACGAGATGATCAAGTACGACGGCTACGATGCGGTGTCGATCATGTTCGGCAACTGGGATGGTGGCGAGCGCTTTTACGCGCCGGTGGCCGGCTGGCAGAACCGTATCCACAAGCCAATCATCGCCAGCTGCATCGAAACCAGTGCGCTGAAGGACAGTTATCGCGACTGGCTGGACAGCGATCCGCTGCCCAACGTCCAGGGCGGCCAGGCGTTGGCCCGCGGCCTGGCCGCCATGCGCGATTATTTCGACAAGCCCGGTTACCTGCCACAGGGTTGGTGCGCGGACAAGCCAAAACGCTGGAAAGGGCCTGCTGTTGCCACCTTCCCCGACATGGCCAAGCCGTTGGCAGCCTATGGCCTGTGCCTGTCCGACCACACGGTGTTACTCGACCATACCGGCAAGGCGGGCAAGGCCAAGCCGGGCTACCCGGTGGTGGTGAAGCTCGAATCACCAGCCCTGCCGCACAAGACCGAGTACGGCGCGGTCAAGATCGGTATCGCGGACGCCGAGGCGTGCGCGGCGGCGGTCAAGACGCTGACCGCCATTGCCAAAAAGCAGAAGCTGGCCACGTGGTCGATCATTGCCCAGCCGATGATGGACTTGTCGGACAGCCTGGAACTGCTGGCCGGGGTGGTTGCCGATCATGTGGCCGGGCCAGTGCTGACCCTGGGTGCCGGCGGCATACTGGCCGAGCTGTTCGACAAGCATGCCCATGCACTGTGCCCCATTACGCCGGCGCAGGCCGAGGTAATGATCGACCGTATCGGCGTGCGCAAGATTCTTGACGGCTACCGCGGCAAGCCGGCGTTGGACACCACTTCCCTGGTTGCCACCCTGGTGGGCTTGTCGCAGTTCGCCTACGACCACCGCGACAGCCTCAAGGAACTGGACCTTAATCCCATAGTGGTCCCGCCGGTCGGTACGCCGACCACGCTGATCGACGCGCTGGCGCGTTTTGGCGATTAGTTCAAGTTGGCAATAGAAACAACAATCGTAGGTTGGGTTAGGCGCGAGGTGGCGTAACCCGACAGACGGCACCCTTTGACCCGTAGATCGTTGGGTTACGGCTGCGCCTGACCCAAGCTACAAAATCGGACCGGACCCAATACCATGAAAGAGAGTCTGAAACCCGGCCTGATGCACGAGTTCCAGTTCGTCGTCACCGATGCCAAGACCGTGCCCAGCATCTATCCGGAAGCGCCCGATTTCCAGGCCATGCCGCGGGTGTTTGCCACCGGCTACATGGTGGCCTTGCTGGAGTGGGCCTGCATCGACGCCATCAAGCCGCATCTGGACTGGCCGGCCGAGCAGAGCGTCGGTACCCACATCAACGTCTCGCACCTGGCGGCCACGCCGCCAGGTCTTACGGTGACGGTGCAGGCGCGCCTGGACGAGGTCGACGGCAAGCGGCTGAAATTTACCGTCAGTGCCCATGACGGCGTGGACACGATCACCGAAGGCACCCACGAGCGGTTCGTGATCGACGCCGAGAAATTCAGCGCCCGGCTGCAAAAGAAAATCCCGACCTGACAGGCGCGTGATCTGGGAAACGCTGGAGCATTCGGCGTAGCTGCGCCCGGCACCGGGCGCAGCGCGCGCTGAGAAATCCAGGATGGATTTATTCAGCGCTTCAAATACAGGAGAAATGCATGGCATTGCTGGAAGCCTTCAGCCGGGCGGGGAACGCCGCCTCGGGCGTGGCCGAGCGCTACATTCCGGACGCCTGGGTGGTGTGCATGGTGCTGACTGCCATCGCGCTGGCGCTGGGTGTGTTCGGGGCCGGCGTGGAGCCGCTGCACGCGGTAACGGCCTGGGGCAACGGCATGTGGGGCCTGCTGCAGATCACCATGCAGTTCTCGATCTCGGTGTTTGCGGCCTATGCCTGTGTCATGTCGCGGCCGGGCTTCTGGATGTTCGACCGCCTGGCGCGCATTCCCAATCCCGACAAGCCGGTGCAGGCGGTGCTGCTGCTGGCGGTCACGACCACGGTAACCGGCCTGCTGAACTGGGCACTGTGTTTCGTGGTCAGTGCGCTGCTGATCCCGTTCGTGGCGCGGCGCAATCCGAAAACCGACATCCGTGTGTTGTGCGCCGCGGCGTTCATGGGTGTCGGTACCGTCACCAACGCCGCCTTGTCGGGCTCGGCGGCGCTGATCATGGCCACTGCCGACAACCCCATGATCAAACCGGCGAGCGGCAGTCCCATCGTCGATCGCCTGTACCCGGTCACCGAGACCGTGTTCGCACACTACAACCTGATGTTGCTGGTGCTGCTGTCAGTGGTCAGCATCGCGGCCATCTGCGCGCTGCATCCGCGCGGCAAGACGCCGGTGGTGACGCTGGATGCCGCGCGCCTGGACGCCATCCTGCCGCAGCCGCCGAGCATCGAGGCCGAGCGCGCAACGCCGGCCAGTTGGCTGGAGAACCGCGCTGTGTGGTGTTATCTGGCCGGCGGCATGATCCTGTTCACCTTGGGCTACAACATGCAGACCCAGGGCTTTGCCCGGGCCTGGAATATCAATGCCTACAACGCCGTGTTTTTGGGCCTGGCGCTGCTGCTGCATGGCAATCCGCTGTCGTTCGTGCAGGCGGTGCGCCGGGGCCTGGATTCGGCCTACGGGGTCGTGTTGCAGTTCCCGTTTTATGGCGGCATCTTTGGCCTGATGGTAGGCACCGATCTTGGCCACTGGCTAAGCGGTCTGTTCGTGCGCTTTTCCAACCAGGAAATGTTCCCGTTGGTGGTTTACATCTACTCCGGCATCATGGACTTTTTCGTGCCGTCGGCCGGGTCGAAATGGATCATTGAGGCGCCGTACATCATTCCCGCGGCTCGGGAGCTGGGCGTGTCCGTGACCACCACGCTGATCGCCTACATGCACGGTGGCTCGCTGACCAATCTGATCCACCCGTACATGGCGATACCGATCGTCGCCATCACGGGCGTCCGTTTCGGCCGTTTCGCCGGGTATTCATTCATGGTTGGCGTGCCGATCGGCATCATGATGATGATCGCGATGCTGTTCATACCGCCGAATCTCTGATTGATGGTCCGGATAAGTCCATCCTGGACTTCCCGGACCCACGGAAACCGAAAAATGTGATTTTCGGTTTCCTTCATTTGCAGCCCAGGGGCCGCAAATGGCGGCACATCCCTGTGCCGCGGCCATCGTTGCCCGCGGATCAAATGCCTGAGGAGGCCACCATGTCGCTACCGGTTACCGCGATTGCCCGAGTCGGCGTGCTGACCCGCGATTGCCGCGCCGCCGCGGCCGAATACGCCCGCTTTTTTGGCATCAACGATTGGCGAATCGCCGAGTGCGCCGGCCAGACCACGGACGGACGCGAGTTTGCTCACCGGCAAGCGACCGGTTCCGCCAACGGCGTCGGGTTCGAATTGATCGAGCCCAGGTCTGGTCCGTGGGCGGAGCTGCTGGCAGCCTGCGGTGAGGGGCCAAGCCATGTGGTGGTGCCGGCGGCCGGCTGGCCGGCACTCGAAGCGGCGCAGACGCAAGCCGGCATCGCCACCAGCGCGCAGCATTCCGAAAACGGCGGCCAGCGCCGCCTGCTGGCCAGCCGCGAGGCGCTGGGCGGCCTGACCCTGGTATTCGCAGACGCACCGGCACTGGCCCCGTACGGCGAGGCGCTGCACCTGCCGGGCGAAGCCGTTCTGCCGGTGCAAAAGCTTTACCAAGTATCGATGATGGTGCGCGACCTGGACGCCGCCAAGGCGCGTTTTCGCGAGCTGCTGGGCGTCGAAGCCTGGGTGGATATCGGCATCGACAGCTCGCAGATGCCCGGCTGCGAGTACTACGGCGAACAGGTCGAGCATACGGCGCGCCTGGCTATCGGTCGCCGGGACGGCGCCTGCTTCGAACTGGTCGAGCCGCTGACCGGACCCACGGTTTACCGCGACGCCCTGGATCGGCGCGGCGAGTGCGTGCATCACATCATGGTCAGCCTGGCTCCGCCGCAGGACTTCGAGCGCGCCGCCGCAACGCTCGCTCCGCGCGGCATCGTGGTCGGCCAGTCGGCCAGCATCCCGGGTCTGATGAACTTTGCCTATTTCGACGGCGGCAAGCCGCTGGCCGGTTTGTTCGTGGAAGTCATCCAGCCGCTGGCCGACAACTGGCTGGAACTGATGTTCCCGAGTCCGGAAATTGCCCGTATTGTGGTCGGGGATTGATCCGCGTCGCACCGGTCGACTTCATGGCTGATGCGGGTCATCCCGTTCTGGCGGTCGTCAAATGACTGAAATGTCGCCACCGCAGCAGCGGACGCCCCGTGTCAGTGTTGTTATTCCGGTCTACAACGGCCCGCAGTTGCTGCACCAGGCGCTAACTTCAGTCCTTGCGCAGAGTTGGCGCGATTTTGAAGTCGTTGTGGTGGACGATGCTTCGACGCAGGACATTGCCGGCGTCGTCGGTGGGCTGGGTGACGCGCGCGTGCATTTGCTGCGCAATGCCGTGAATGCCGGAGTCGCGGCCAGCCACAACCGCGGCGTCGAGGCGGCAGCCGCAGACCTCATCGCGATCATGGACAGCGATGAGTTGATGCACCCCCAGCGGCTGGCGCAGCAGGTGGACTATCTTGACCGGAATCCGGAAGTGGCAGTCGTGGGCACCGCCTACGTGCCGCTGGACCGCGTCACCGGGGCCCCCAAGCGGCCGGTATACAACCCGCTCAAGCCGCAACGGGTGCGCAGCGAATTGCTGTTTCGCTGCGCTCTGCACAGGCCGACGGTGATGGCGCGCGCCGCCGTGCTGCGCGCTTTCCCGTCGGATACGCGCTATGGCCACGCGCACGATTATGCGGACTGGGTGCATATCGCGGATCACCATTCTCTGGCCAACCTGCCCCAAGTGCTTGGCACCTACCGTAAGCACAGTACGAACATCACCAGCGTGCACAGGACTCAAACCGAAGCGCACCGCAGCGTGCTGGTGCGCGAAATGTTGCTGCGTCTGGGGGTGGAGCCGAGCGACGAGGACTTGCGCAAGCACATCGCGCTCGCCGCCAAGGTGTACGACGGGGAACGCCTGTACGCGGATGCCGACTATCTTGAGTGGGCCTCGCGCTGGCTGAGCCGGTTACTGGCTGCGAACCGGGATGCTTCGGTGTATCCGCAGGATGCCCTGCAGCAAACCGCGGCCAGCGTATGGCTGGCGTTATGCCTGCGTGCCCGGCGGCGTATTGGCCCGACAGCAGTCGCGAGATGGGCGGCGAAAGGTCCAGCCGGCGGAATGCTTCGCGCTGCGGGGGAGCTGCTCAAGCGCCAAGGTTCTCGCCGCAACTGGCTGCGGGTCGGGTGGTGAAGGTCTGTTCGTGGCTGCATGCCTTGGTGCAGCGCCGACAGGCCACACCACAACGTTGAGGGCACGCTTATGCGGGAAACAGTTCTGGTCACCGGGGGCGCGGGCTTTCTGGGATCCCATCTGTGCGACCGACTGCTGGCGCACGGCAGCGATGTGCTGTGCGTGGACAACTTCTACACCGGCAGCAAGGACAACATTCGCCATCTCCTGCATAACCCCAGCTTTGAGTTGATGCGCCATGACGTGACCTTTCCCCTGTATGTGGAGGTGAGTCGGATCTATAACCTGGCCTGTCCGGCCTCGCCGATCCACTATCAGCATGATCCGGTACAGACGACCAAGACCAGCGTGCATGGCGCGATCAACATGCTGGGACTGGCCAAGCGCACCGGAGCGCGCATCCTGCAGGCATCGACCAGCGAGGTGTATGGCGACCCGCAGGTGCATCCGCAGGACGAGTCCTACTGGGGACGGGTGAATCCGGTTGGCATTCGCGCCTGCTATGACGAGGGCAAGCGCTGCGCCGAGACGCTTTTTTTTGACTACCACCGGCAGCACGGACTGGAGGTCAAAGTGGCGCGCATCTTCAATACTTATGGCCCGCGTATGCACCCGAGCGATGGCCGCGTGGTGTCCAACTTCATCGTGGCGGCCCTCAAGGGTGAGGCGCTGAGCGTGTTTGGTGATGGGCAGCAGACGCGTTCGTTCTGCTATGTGGACGATCTCGTCGACGGCCTGGTTCGGCTTATGGATTCCCCGGCCGATTTCCCCGGTCCGATAAACCTGGGCAATCCGGTGGAGTGCACCGTCCGGGAACTGGCCGAACTGGTGCTCGAACTCACTGGCTCACGCTCGGTCATTCAGTCGCGCCCGCTACCGGCCGACGATCCGCGTCAGCGCCAGCCTGACATCACACGTGCCCGTGAGCACCTGCGCTGGGAACCCCAGACCGCGCTGCGCAAAGGATTGAGTTACACGATTGCGTATTTTGACGCCTTGCTTGCGAACGCGGCCTGAGTGTGTCGAGCGCCAGCCACGTGGGGTGAGAGAGTGGATCGAGTACGCTCAGCAATAGTCAGCGCTGCGTTCGGGAAGCAGCACCGCAAGATAAGAGTCGGCCGCACGCGCCACGCTGAACTCGGCGCCGCGGGCGCGTAATCGGTTGCGGTCGGGTGGTTCATTCAGGGTGATCCGAAGCGCCTCTGCCATTGCTTCAACGTTGCCTACCGGAACCAGCCGGCCATACCGGCCGCCACCGAGGATCTCCCTTGGACCTGAGGGGCAATCGGTACTCACGACCGGGCAACCGGTTGCCAGAGCCTCTACCAGCACGTTACCGAAACCCTCAGCCCGGGATGTCAGGGCAAACACCGCTGCCCGAGCCATCGCAGGCAGCGGATTGGCGCAAAAGCCGGGCATCGACAGCTCCGCATCGATGCCAAGTCGGGAGGCCAGCCGTTCTAGTTCGCCGCGCCGGGGTCCCTCGCCCAGGATCAGCAGGCGTGCAGGGCGGCGGGCCCGAAGCGTAGCGAAGGCCCGCAGCAACGTTGGGTAGTCTTTTTGATCGTGCAGGCGGCCGACCGTCAGTACCACGGGCGGGCCGTCGTCTGTGAGCCAGGCGTGTGGTGCGGGTTCGGTACTTCGGGTGACGAAATCATCACCCACGACCGGGTTGTAGATGACGGATATCCGCCCCCGATCAAGGCCGGTGACACGGGCCAGGTCATCCGCCACCCCGGTCGATACTGCCACGATAGCGTCTGCCTCGCCGTAAAAACGTGCAGCCAATTGGGGTAGTCTGCTGCGTTTGGCTGGCCGGTCGGGCGTGGTGACTGAGGACAGTTGCACCCGCTCGCTGAGGACAAGCCGGGTCGGTACCCTCGCCAAGCGCCGCGCCCACAGCGCCATGAGGTTGATTGAGGTTTTGGCCGACAGCAGCGCGGCCGGGCGTTCGAGCTCCAGGTATCGGGCCAACGCCGGCAGATGGCGCAGCGCCCGTGAGGCATGTAATGCCAGAAGCACCGGCCGCAACAGCAGCGGCCAGTCACGGCCGGCGGCCCGCAGTGCGGCAAGCCGACCCGCGACCGTACCGACCTCCGCGAGTGGGATTATCCGCACACCCTGTGGCACTGAATTGGCCAGCTCACCCCGCGGCCGGCAGACCAGAAGGTCAACCACCAGGCCTCGGCGGGTTAATTCACGCGCCAGGCGCAGTGTTGACCGCTCAACTCCGCCACCCGTAAGCGATTGCAGCAGCAGTGCGACCGTCGCGGATGGCGATGCCATGGTCACGGCCGATTTCCCGACTCCGCGTTCCATAACGAGAGAATACTGATTCTGGTATTTGGCCACGCCAGTGCACTTGCCGCTGTATGTACTGGCCGCGTCCGTGTAAGGAGCCTGAGCCACACTTGTCCGGTGGCTCTCAACAGGGCCGCTTTATCGTAGCGGCCAAAACGCGCATTGGCCGCCAGGATTTTCCGCAGCCAGTCGTGTGCCCAGGCCAGGAATGCGCCGTCGACCTGGGTTCTACGCGCAAGTTCGAGATGTCGTAAGCGCGAGTTCTGGTCCGTGTTCAGTCCTAACGCCCGCACAGGACCGGCCACGATCCCGGCCAGCGCTTCCCTCTTCTGGCAATCGGCACTTAGTTGGCCGGAGTGGCGGCGGGACAGGATCAGCGCCTCTGGCAGATTGGCCAGACGTGTGCGTTGGGCAAGGTTCAGAAAAAGCGCCCAGTCCTCGCCGTAACGGTGTGCAACATCGTAGGGGTCGTTGCCCAGTAACTCGCGGCGCACGAGGACCGAGGACTGGGGAATACAACAGCGGAACAGCTGCCGGGCCTCGATGTCGGCGTGCATACAGGGGTAGCGGCGCAGTCGGCCGGTGTGCTTGCCCGCGCTATCGATAACCGCGGACCAGGATCCCACCAGACCGATTCTTGGGGAGACATCAAGGAACGCCACCTGCCGCGCGAGGCGATGCGGCAGGGACAGGTCATCACTGTCGAGAAACGCTATGTATTCGCCGCGTGCGCTGGCAAGGCCGAGGTTGCGTGCCCCTCCGGCGCCGACGTTAACTGGCGTGTGAAGCACGATCGCACGAGGGTCGCCGAGTTCGGCGACCGCTGCGCCGCTGCCGTCGCTGGAGGCGTCGTCGACCACGATCAGCTCGAAATCGGTGAAGGTTTGTCTCAGCACGCTGCGCGCCGCAGCCACGACCATCGCGGCGCGGTTATAGACCGGCATGATTACGCTGACGCGGGGGATGCTCATGATGCTGGATTATCTATCAGTAAATGGAGATAGTGTCTCGCTGCAGCGGCAGCGCTGAATTCCAGGCCACGTTGCTCCAGTCCGGCCAGTTCGACGGGTTCTTCCATGGCGGCCAGAATGGCAGCGGCCAGTGCATTTGCATCGCCTACCGGCGTGAGCCGCCCGTAGTTTCCGTGCTCCAGGATTTCGGAGGGACCGGAGGGACAGTCAGTGCTGACGATGGGGCAGCCGCAGACCAGCGCCTCGGCCAGCACGTTGCCGAAGCCCTCGTAGCGTGATGACAGAACGAACAGCCGCGCCCGGCGCATATACGCCAGGGGATTGGACACGAAGCCCGCCAGGCGTACATCGGCCGCGATGTCCAGTTCTTGAGTCAGAGCTTCGAGTGCCGGACGCTGGTTGCCTTCGCCCAGGATCAGCAAGCGCGCTGGGCGTCTTTTTTTTACCATGGCGAATGCCCGCAGCAGGGTCGCCTGGTCTTTCTGGACGCGCAGTTGCGCCACATTGAGCAGCACCGGCGGCGCGCCCGGCACGAACCACGGGTCGTCCAGCGGCGCGTCGCGCGCGGCGAGCAGCGCCGACGTGATGACCGGGTTGTAGACGGTGTGGACCTGCGACGGTGGCAGGGGAAAGCGCTCCAGCAGATCCTGGCGCACGCCTTCGGATACCGCGACGATGGCGTCGGCGCCCGGGTAAAGCCGCGCCATCAGCCTAGGCAGCAGGCGGCGGGGCTTGCGCTGCGCGGCGCCGGCCGTGGATGCGCCCACGTGGACGTGCTCGGACACCACCACGCGCGTCGGGCTACCCGCCAGGCGCCGGGCGGCCAGCGCGACCACGTTCGGCCACTCGCCACCGCTCAGCAGCGCAGCCGGTCGAGCGCGGCGCAGGTAGCGCACCAGCGCCGGCAGGGCGACTGGCACGAACCAGCGCTTGTGCCGGCCAACGCCAGGCAGAGCCGACAGCCGTGGCGCGAGCGTGACCAGGTGCATGTTGGCCGGCAGGCCCTCGGCCGGAGCGCTGCCGCGCGGCGCCAGCAGGTCGATCCGGTGCCCGGCGGCGGCGAATTCCTCGGCCAGATTCAGCATCAGCCGCTGAATCGCACCGTGCGGCCAGGACGACACGAAGATGGCGACCCGCGCCACGAGTCCCTCAGGCCGCCGTGCGCTTGAAAGCGGCAGCGCGCTCATCGAGCATCAGGTCCAGATAGGCATCCACGGCCCGGTCCACGGAGAAATACGCCGCGCGGGCGTGCTGGCGGTCCGGATCCGGCGTTTCGTCAAGGGTCGCGTGCATGGCGGCGGCGAGTGCGTCGGCATCCCCCACCGGCACCAGCCGGCCATAACGCCCATGATCCAGTATCTCCAGTGGTCCCGAAGGACAGTCGGTGCTGACCACCGCGCAGCCGCAGGCCAGCGCCTGGATCAGCGCCCCCGGTAGGCCCTCGTAGCGGGACGAAAGGACGAACAGCTGGGCCCGCGCCAGGGCCGCGAACGGGTTTTCGGCGTAGCCGGGCAACGCCACGACGTCACTGATAGCGAGCTCCCGGGCCAGCGCCTCCAGCTGCGGCCGCAGGCGGCCCTCACCCAGGATCAGCAACCGCGCAGGGCGGGTGGCCTTCATCTGCGCAAAGGCCCGCAGCAGAGTGGTGAAGTCCTTTTGTGCCGCCAGGCGACCGACGGCGACGATGACCGGTGCGCCGCCGTCTTCCAGCCACAGGTGCGGCGCTGGTTCCGCGGCGCGGGTGGCGATGTAGGCCAGATCGGTCGGGTTGTAGACGGTGACGACGCGTGGGCGCGGGAGGTGGGCGACCTCGGCCAGATCATCGGCAACACCATCGGATACCGCCACGATGGCATCGGCGCGCGGGTAGTAACGGCGCGTCATCCAGGCCAGCAGGGGCCGGCGTCGCAGCAGCGGCAGTTTGCTGTTGGTGATGGCCACTGACAGCTGCGTGCGCTGGCTGATGACCAGGCGGGTGCCGGTGCCGGCGAGCTCGCGGCCCCACAGGGCGGCCAAATTCACGTAATGGGAGGCGCTCAGCAGTGCGTCCGGGCGTTCCCGGCGCAGGTAATCGGCGATGGCCGGCGCCATCAGCAGCGCCTTGCGCCGTTTGCGGGCGCGGATCACGGGCACGCGAAGCCACCACCGGGACAGGTTCACCAGACGCACATTGGCCGGTATGAGACGTCGAAACGGACCACGATCATCCGGAACCAGCAGATCGACGGCCAGGCCGCGGTCGGCCAGGCCACCGGCCAGAGTGAGCATGGTGCGCTGTACGCCGCCCAGGCCCAGGCCCGAGATCAGCAAGGCCAGGCGCGGCACCTTGGCGGCGGTATTCAATAGCGGCTCGGCCCGCGTTTACGTCGCCACCAGGCGGCGACGCCACCGGTCTCGATAACCACGATGAACACCTTGCGCAGGGCCTGCGGCGGGCAGTGGATTTCCCGCACCGCGTGCCATGAGTGGTCGGTCCGGGCGAACAGCAGGCTGCGGTTGCCGATAACCTCGCTGGCGGTGATCCGCGTGAAGTCCTCCAGCCCTGGGGCCGAGTCCGGCTTTAGCGCATGGCCGGCCCCCAATAGCAGCGTCTCCCCACCCCACGACGAATCCCAGTCCTGTTCAGTATTGAAATAGAAAATTTGTGAACCGAGCTTGCGTTTGGCGTCGCAGTGCGGCGACACCGAGCAGCCGTTTGGCGTGTAGTGCCAGTGGTAGGACAGGCTGACGCTGCGTACGCCGAGCATACGCCTGAGGAAGACCTGGTAGGCCGTACTGTTCAGCTCGGCCACAAAATCGTGCCAAACGGTGTCCAGCGGAAGATCGGGCCTGTAATCCAGGGCATAGCGGTCGTGACTTTGCTGGCCGTGTTTACGCTCGGCGCCGAATTTCTGCTCGAACAGGCTCACATCCGGCAGCGTTTCATGCAGGATCTGAAACGCTTCTGCGGTCAGCAGCGCGTCCGGATTGATCCACGGAAACGGCCGGCGAGCCTGAAAATACGCGGCGTCGAGCGCATCCAGGCATTTCTGGTCTAGGTAACGAAGGTCGGGCATGGATCAGGGTTTGGTGTGTCCGGCGGCAAGCAATTCACGCACCCGCTCCACGCCTTCACGCTGGGCGCGGCCGAGCAGGGCCGGGCTGAGCAGTGGTGGTGCCGGTTCCTCAGGAAGGGTAACCACGCCCAGTGCCTGTCGCAGCGCCGCCAGATCGCGTTCGCGACTGACGATGCCGGCTGCAAGCAGGCGGTCGTAGGCGCGACCCAGGGCGTTTTGCTGGCGCGCTGTTCCGCGACTGCCGACAGCGCGTTCGATCAGGCCGAGGCGGCTTTCCAGCCAGCGAAACAAGCCTTGGACGGGCCTGCGCTGAGCGGGGAGCGGAAATACGGCCAGCGGTTTGCCGGTTGCAGCGGCCTCGCCCAGCATTGAGGCGCTGTCGCTGGTGACCAGGAACTGATCGGCCAGTGCAAGCACAGCGGGGTAAGGATTGTCCGCTTGTTCAGCCGCGTAGCGGTGTCGGAAGGCCGACGCCGGTAGGGCCGCGAATAACGCGTCTGCAGCCGCCGGGCGAGTGCGAGGTCCGGTGGTGACTAACAGGCTGCCGCCGGTGGTCGTGGTCAGCGTGCTCGCCGCCTCGCCGAGGCGTCTGGCGGTGGCCGGGTCGAGCCGGTACGGCGCCCGGTCGCCGCCGACCAGCAGGCCGATCCATGGCCGTGGCAGAGCCGACCAGCGTTCGCGCCACTGGTCCAGCAGGGTGGCGTCCGGTGCTGCCAGTCGACCTAGCGGAACCGGTAGGTGCAGCACATTGCTGCGCGCCGGCAGGCCGTATTGCGGCGTGGTCAGCACCAGATCAAACGCCGCTAGCGGCGCCCTGGGCCGCCCGATCAGTACACTGCGGGTGGAACCACCGCTTTGACGCACGATCCAGCGGGCGACGTTGCCGCTGCGCCGTCCGGCGGCGAGCACGAGGCCCGGCCACGGTGGCGCCAGCGCTGGATTGCTGCCTTGCAGGCCGCAACGGCTGGCCCCTTTGAGCCAGCCAGGCAAGCGCGACAGTATCGAAAAGTGCAAACGCCGCACTTGCGTGGGCCAGGCGAGCTCGGCGGCGAGCACGTCAAGCTGGGCGTTGTCGCCAGCGTGCTTGCCGTATAGCAGCCACACGTTTGGGCGGCCGCTACGCGCGGCAAAGTCGGCCACAAGGCTGCGCTGGCAGTGGCCCGCGGCATCCAGAAGGTCAATCCGCCAACAGCGGCCGGGATGACGGCGGGCGACTCGCTGCAGCAGCCATCGCCAATAGGCGTCGTCGTTCGCCGGTTCCTGTGCGGCTGCCCGGTCCACCATCAGATACACCGCTTTGTGTGCGGCGGCGAACAGGGTCTCAATCAGCCAGGGCAGATCATCTGGCGGGCATTGATCAAGTCTGGCAAAGCCGATCAGGTCAGCCGTGGCAGTGCCCAGCATTTCCGGCCGCAGCGGACGCCCGGACATACCGGCAACGGCATTGAGGTCAAGCGGGCCCAGGGTTGCCACGTCGGTGCTGTCAGTGAGGCGGGCGAAGTCGGCCAAATCGGCGGGTGCGACATGGCGCGGAGCACTTGCCAGACGCGCGGCCCCATCGGCAAATGCACGGCTGGGTGCCTGCGCGCTGAATATTTGGTATCCCGCGGCATCCGCGCTGCGTTCGAGGTCCAGCCACAGCTCGCCCAGCGGGTGCGGGTGGTAGGAATACTGATCCGGTGCCGGCTGCCAGGGTTGCAAGTTGAGCGCCGTGTAGTGCAGACACTGCGTGAAGCCGGCTTGGTATTCGGTGTCGCGAGCATGCCATTGGGTCGGTAGTGGCGCCCACAGGCCGCGTTGCTCGGCGGCGAGTTCGAGCAGGTTTTTTTTGTCCAGACGCCGGGCCCGTTCCAGGGTCCACACTACTGCCATCCGCGCGCAGTCGAGAAGCATGACCGCTGTGTCCGCCGCGGTGAGGGCAAGGTAGCCAGCGTCGCCCATGGGTAAGTCGAAGAGCGTTCCGGGATCGCCGGTATATATCTGGTCAACGTCGTTATAAATGGCCCGGCCGCAGCTGCCGGCGAGCTGTGGAATGGCGAAGCGGAAATTGGTGAAGCCGGTTCGCCAACGGCCTTGATCGAAGCCCGGCAGGCGCGACATCCGGTACACCTCATACACCCGGGCCGGATTACGGACCTGATGCAACGCATACATAAACACCCGCTCGGCACGGTACTGCGCCGGTTCCGTGCCCAGGAAAATGCGTACCGGGGTTTGCTCACTGGGCACTTGGCCGGGCGAAACCTCAAACCGAACCGGTGTTATGAGCGGGCAGGGCGGCTCCGCGGCCGGCCGCGGAGCGGCTTGGCTCATACCAGGGCTGCCTGCCCCGTTGGCAGCTGGGCGCGTGGCAAGCCTGCGAAGGCGCTCAGAATGTGCTTGATTTGCTCCGGCGTGTGCGCGGCGCTGATGCTGCAGCGCAGCAGGCTGATACCGCCTGGCGTAGCCGGCGGCACCATCAGATTTACGTATATGCCGGCATCCAGAAGTTGCTGCCAATCGGCGAGGGCCTGATCGCGGCTCTCGCGCATGAGCGCAAGTACCGGGCTGGGTGCCGCTCCAAGAACGAAGCCGAGCGCCGTCAATCCACCGTGCAGCTGCGTCACGTTTTGCCATAGCCGCTCCCGCAGCTGCGGCTGGCGGCGCAAAACCGCCAGCGCTTCGCGGGTCGAGGCCACAGTCGCGGGAGAAGGCGACGCGGTAAAGATGTACGGGCGACTCGTGTAACGCACTAAACCGAGCTCGGCGTGTGCGCTGACACAAAAACCGCCGACACCGCCAAGGCTCTTGCTGAAGGTGCCGACCACGAAATCGACACCCTCCATAACGCCGGCTGCCTCGCACAGACCGCGTCCCTGTTCGCCAAGCACGCCAAGCGAATGCGCCTCGTCCACCATCAGCAGCGCACCGTGACGGTGCTTGATGTCCACAATCTCGGCGAGCGGTGCCTGGTCGCCGAGCATGCTGTAAATGCCTTCCACGATCACCAGGGCATTCCTGGCCTGCGCTCCGAGCCGTGTGAGCCGGCGATCAAGATCGGCCGGGTTGTTATGGCGAAAGCGGATAACTTCGGCGCCTGACAGACGGCAACCATCGTAGATGCTGGCATGGCTGTCGCCGTCGATGACCAGAACGTCTCCCGGGCCCGCCAGTGCGCCGATCATGCCCAGATTGGCAAGGTAGCCGGTGGAGAACACGATCGCGTGGGGCCAGCCGTAGAAGTCCGCGATTTCGCGTTCCAGCGCCAGGTGGCCAGCGTAGCTGCCGTTCGCCATGCGCGAGCCGGTGGTGCCGGTGCCTTCGGCGCGCAGCGCCGCAACGCCCGCTTCGATGCAGCCCTGGTCGAAAGTGAGACCCAGGTAATTGTTGGTGCCACCCAGAATTACCCTCCGGCCAGCCACGAGGCCTTCCGTGGGTGACAGCAGGCGCTCCACCGTGACGCCAAACGGAATCAGGCCGCCGTCGCTGACCACGTCGCGGCGCACGGCCGCGGCGCTGGCCAGTTTGTCGAACAGTCCCACGTGCAGGTTCCGGAGCTTCAGTTCAGCAGCTTTTGGACTGCAAGGACCAGATCGCCAACAGTCCGCGCGTCGGCGATGACGTTGACCGGAATCGATACGTCAAAACTGTCTTCCATTTCCATCAGAAGTTCCATGATCTGCAAGGAGTCGAGCCCAAGGTCCCCGACCAGGTCGGTGCCAGCGGCCACATCCTTGCCCTCGGTGAGGGATGTCAGGCGTTCTTTCAGGGTTTCAAGGATGCGCTGCGCGCTGACTGCCATTATGTCCTCCAGCTCGCCTGTAATCGCGGCTTCAATTGGCGCGAGTATAGCCCGCCCGGCCTCTGGTCAGACGTGGTGGAAGCGGTGGTCCAGCGTGTTTCGCAGCCCGCGATCAAGGTCAAACTGAGGCTGCCAGCCGCTACCAGCGAGGCTGGCATTGCCGAGGGCGACCCAGTTTGGCCACAGCAATTCGCGTGCTTTCCCGCGGTTGAGCATGGGCGCGCCGCCGATCAGTCGCGCAGTCCATTCGTTGCATGCCCCGATCGCTTTCAAAAGAGTGCCAGGCACACGCAGGGCCCGCGCCGGGCGATTCGTCACACGGGCCACAGCCGCGATCAGCTCCGGCCAGCTGTAGCCGTCAGGGTGGCCATCGTCAGGTTCATGCGTCTGCCCCCAGCTTGCTGGCTGCGCCAACAGACAGCCGACCGCGGCGGCAAGGTCATCCACGTGCAGTAGCGAGAAGCGGGCCTCGTGCCGCCCCGGAACGAGCGCCAGCCCGCGCGCCATTCGTTCCAGCAGCGGCCGAAGCTCACGGTCCTGCGGGCCGTAGATGGCGGGGGGGCGCAATACCACCCGCTGCGTTGAGGGCAAGCGCTTTATCAGGAGCGTCTCGCCAGCTTGCTTGCTGGCGGCATAGTCTGAAAGCTGCGGCTCGCGTGCGGCGAGTGACGAGATGTGCACAACGCGCAGTTGTTGTCGCAATGCCGTGGCATCAAGCAGCGCGGCAAGGCCGCAGACGTTGACCCGGTCGAAATCCGCACGCGTGGCGCCACGTACGGCACCGGCACAATGCACCAGCGCGTCGGCTCCCTCTAGCAGGAGCCGCAGTGCGTCAGGGTCGGTGAGGGAGCCAGATACGGTCTGGGCGCATTCCAGGCGTGCCAGGCGAGACTCGGAGCCGGGTCGAGCCAGCAAGCGCAGACGCCAGCCCTGGCTTGCAAGGTGCCGGGCAACGGCGCTGCCGACAAAGCCCGTGGCGCCCGTGATAGCGACCGTGCCGGGGCTGGTATTAGTCAATGCGTTGGGCAATAACGCCCGGTTTCACTGTGCCGACGGCGTTACGGTCCATGAAGTCGCGCCTGGCACCCGAGCGCGACAGTTTGCCGGACGACGTGCGCGGCAAGGTGTGCGGCGGGACCAGTTCTATGAAGCAGGGGATGCCGAGTTCTGCCTTGACCAGACCTTGCAGGCGCGTGACCAGGTCTATGCGCCGCAGGGGGTCTTGCTCACGACACTGCATGACGAGAACCGCCAGATCACTCCCATCGGCGTCAGGCACGGCAAACGCCGAAGCATCTTCCGGACGCAACTCCGGTTGCTGTTCGGCCAGAAATTCGAGATCCTGAGGCCAGATATTGCGTCCGTTGATGATGAACAGATCTTTCTCGCGGCCAGTGACAAATAGCCGGCCATCGGCGAGATAACCCACGTCACCGGTATTCAGCCAGCCGTCGGCCGAAAGCACGCGGGCAGTTTCCTCAGCGTCGCCGAAATAGCCGGACATGACGCTCGGACCCTGAACGAAAATCGTGCCACAACGGCGGTCGGGCAGCCGTCGCCCGGAGGTGTCACGGATTTCCAGTTGGTGTTCGGGCAAAACCTCGCCGCAATTTACGAAGCAGCTGGTGTTTTCGGCCGGATCAGCAGCCGGGCGGGCAACACGCTGATTGCCGAGCGCTTCGGCGTCCACTGTATCGGCTTCGACGCCCTGCCCCAGCGGGGCAAAACTGACTGCGAGCGAACATTCGGCCATCCCGTAGCAGGGGAGAAAGGCGTTCGATTGAAAGCCACTACCGTGCAACGTGGCAGCGAAACGCTCCAGCGTTTCCGCCCGAATGGTCTCGGCACCGACCCCGGCGATACGCCAGGCCGACAGGTCATACAGCGCCACATCGGTAGGACGCAGGCGCCGTGAAACCAGGGAGTAACCAAAAGGTGGACTGAAGGAAATGCTGGCGCGATTGCGAGACATGAGCGCCAGCCACTGTCGGGGACGCATGGCGAAATCGCGGGTACCCAGATAGTCGACCGACCGCTGCGCGGCGAGCGGTGAGAACACCAGTCCGACCAGTCCCATGTCGTGATAAAAGGGTAGCCAGGACATGAACCGGTCGTCGTCGCCCAGGCCCAGACCATGCCGCACGATGCCCTGCAGGTTCTGCATCACGGTCCGGTGGGTGATCATCACCCCGCGCGGAAAGCGGGTACTGCCGGAGGTGTACTGCAAGTAGGCAAGTTCATCGGCGGTCGCCGCCCGCGGCACCAATTCCGCCGGGGCTAGCTGCCCGAACTGCGCGGGCGTACCGCAAAAAGTCAGGCCCATGTCGGTCGCCGCCATGTGCAGCATGTCGACAAAGCCCGCGGGCGCGATGGCAACACTGGCGTCGCAGCTTTCGAGCATCGCGCGCAGTTGCTGCACATAGGCTTCGCGCCCGCCGAGGTGGACGGCGGCAGGTAATGGTACGGGTACCAGACCGGCGTACTGGCAGGCAAAGAACAGTCGCACGATGTCGGCGTCGGTTTCGGCGACCAGCGCCACCCGTGACTGTCGCTGCAGATTGAGGCCGGCAAAGCGCCGGGCAAGCTCGATCGCCTGTTGGCGCAATTGTCGGTACGGAAGTGTTAGCGACAACTCGCCGCGGGCGTCGTAGAAATTGCTGCCAGTCACGCCCTGGGCGGCGTAGTCAAGCGCTCCGGTCAGGGTGTCAAAATCCGCGAAACGCAGTGCCAGCGTGTTGCGCGTCGGAGTTGGCTGGTGCGCGAGGTCGGCGTTGGGTTCCTGGGCCTGGAGCGGCGCCGCGCGCAGCGCGCCACTCACTCCCACATTCCCCTCAAGTGCGACACAAGGTTTGCCCGGACCTCGCCACCGAGCGGGTGGTCGCCCGCCAGGTCGGCCGGATTCGGCCACCCCGGGTCGGTAAACGTTAGCCCTGCAAATTGCCGGGCCTGCGCATAGCGCGGCAGCACATGAAAATGCACGTCTGGGTCCACCATCATCAGCATTAGGTAGTTGATTTTGTCGTAGGTGAAGGCACGTTGCAGCATGCGCTCGATCCCCTGAGTGACCCCGCGCAGATCAGCAAATGCCTGGGCACTGACCTGTCCGAACGTGGCCACCGGCTCCTCGCACACCAGTACCAGGGCGCCCAGGGTCACTTGTCGCGGGCGCAGCAGCACGGTCCATGCGCCGCGGTGGGCAATACGGGTTTCGGGGTCCCCGAATTTTACCGCAGTGGCGTTCATGCCTGCGATCCTGAGCACCGCGAGCAGCCTGCGGGCCAAACAACGGGCATTATCTGCGCTGATGCTGCAAGCAAGTCGACTCCGGCGGTTGGCGTCTGTGCCCGATGAGCGGGTAAAGCGCGAAAGCGCGGCATAAAATTGCCGCGGAATATAGCGCATATAACACTGGGGGCGTATATCACCCCCCAATTTTGCTTCACTTCCATTACGGTCTTCGCATGCTTATGCAAAGGTTTGAATGTTCAGTTTCCGGCCGCCTGCGGCGTGAATAAGGCGCCTGATTTACGCATCGAGCCGCTGCAGGGCAAGGTTGCCATGCGTGAGTTCTGGTCGCTGCCGCAGCGGCTTTATCGCGACGATCCTCACGCCGTGGCGTCGCTGCTGGCAGAGCGTCACGAGTTACTGTCGCCGCGGAATCCCCTGTTCGAACATGCCTTCTATCAGGGCTGGCTGGCCTATCGTGGCAACGAGCTGGTGGGCCGCATTACCGCTCAGGTGGACCGCCTTTATGAACAGACGCACGGTGAGCGGGTCGGTTATTTCGGCCTGCTGGAGGCGCAGGATGATCCGGCTGTTTTTGCCGCATTGCTTGCGCGCGCGGAAGGTTGGCTGCGGGAACAGGGCATGACCGAGGTTCGCGGTCCGTTCAACCTGTCCATTAACGAAGAATGTGGCTTGTTGGTCGACGGCTTTGATGCGCCACCGATGGTGATGATGGGTCATGCGCTGCCCTACTACGCGGCAAGGCTTGTTGAGCAGGGTTACGTCAAGGCTCAGGATCTTCTGGCCTACATCGTGGATACCGATTTCCAGTTCCCACCGGCGGCGCAGCGGGTGCTAGATCGCGAGCGCGGCAAAGTCCAGTTGCGACCCATTGACTACAAGAATATGGGTCGTGACATCGAGATCCTGCGCGATATCTTCAACGACGCGTGGCTAGGTAACTGGGGCTTTGTGCCGTTCACCGAGGCCGAATTCAAGGCGCTGGGATCAATGCTGCGCTGGCTGGTGGACCCGGCTTTTGTGCAGATTGCCGAAGTGGACGGCGAACCGGTGGCGATGCTTGCCATGCTGCCCAATATCAATGAGGCGATTGCCGGCTTGAACGGCCGCCTGCTGCCGTTTGGTTGGGCCAAATTGCTGTGGCGGCTCAAGGTGCGCCACCCCAAGACCGTGCGGGTGGCCCTGATGGGCGTGCGTCAGCGCCATCAACGCACGCGCCTGGGAACGGCGCTGGCGATGCTGGTGATCGATGCGGCGCGCAAGGCGGCGGTGCGCCGAGGTGCCACGCGGGCCGAGATGTCCTGGATACTGGACGACAACCGCGGCATGCGTAACATCATCGAATCGCTGGGCAGCCGTTGTTACAAGCGCTATCGCGTTTACACAAAACCCCTGTGAGCGGTCCGTTCCACGCCGTGGTGCTGGCCGGCGACCGTGGTCCCGATGACCCGGTGGCGCGTCACGCGGGTGTGCCCTCGAAGGCCCTGGCATCAGTGGCCGGGCAACCGATGCTGATGCGCGTGCTGGATGCGCTGGCTGCCAGCACGGCGGTGGCTGGCGTCACGCTGGTGGGCCCGGAAGCCGCCGTTCTTGCTAGCTGCTCACCCCTGGCGGCACGGGTTGCCGGTGGCGAACTTGCCTGGGTGGCGCCGGCCGGCTCGCCGAGTCAAAGCGCGCTGCGGGCGCTGGCGGTGTTGCCTGGGGATGTGCCGGTGCTGCTCACCACGTCGGACCACGCCTTGTTGCGGGCTCCATGGGTGGACCAGTTTTGTGCCGCCGCGCTCGAAAGTGGCAAGGATGCGGTCGTCGGTCTGGCACTTCATGCCGCGGTGCAGGCGGCATTTCCGCAATCGCGGCGCACCGCGCTGCGTTTTCGTGGCGGCGCCTACTGCGGTTGCAATTTGTTCGCCTTCCTTACCCCCGCGGGGCGCCGGGCACCGGAGTTCTGGCAACGCGTGGAGAATGAGCGCAAGCGGCCGCAGCGAATTGCCGCCGCCCTGGGGCTCGGCACCCTGGCGGCTTATGCGCTTGGCCGGTTGACGCTGGAGGCGGGCCTTGATCGCTTGTCGCGGCAGGTTGGCGCCAGTTTGGGGGCTGTACTGCTGGACGATCCACACGCCGCGGTGGACGTGGATTCTGTCGCCGATTTCGATCTGGTGCAGCGACTGTTGAAAGTCTGAATAAGTCCGTCCTGGACTTCTCAGACCCCGGAAACCGAAAAGTGTGATTTTCGGTTTTCTCACAGTTCAATGCCTTGCAGGCATTGAACCGGCGGCACGTCCTTGTGCCGCTACACCCAGCGATCTAAACCTGCATGACCACTGCCCGCGCCGCGTCGAGGTCGCGCGGAAAATCAACCTCGGCCCAGCGTAAGCCTTCAATGCTGCAGGTGCTGACGAGGTTCTGGTCGGCCAGGCGGTCGATTACGGACAGATACCACCAGCGCAAGCCGTCCGGCTCGCGCAGGGCCAGTTCCACTGCGTGCTGAAAATGTCGCGCACCGTCGGCGCTGAAGCGCAGCATGCCGATCGACTCGGCGTCGACGGCATCGGCGGGCAGATGTTTGCCGATGCGCAGCAGCCGCTCGCCATCGACAATGACTTTCATGTCGTCATCGTCGTACTGCGCCTTGCGGTCGATGGTCAGCCGGATGGTGGTTGCCGGCGCGCCCAACACGCGCGCCACCACCGCGGGTTCGAACACGGTGTCGCCATTCAGGAGCAGCAGTTGGTCAGAAAATGCTTCCCGAGCGATCCAGCAACTGCCCAGATTATCCGCTACCTGGAAAAAGGGGTTGAACTGCACCCGCACCGGTTGCTTGCGGTAGTGCTTGGCTAGTACTGCCTCTACCGCCTCGCTGGCATAGCCAGTTACCACGGTAATGGGGCCGATGCCGGCCTCAAGCAATGCGTCCAGTTGCCACTGCAGCAGGGTTTTGCCGTGCAGATCGATCAGGCATTTCGGGCGATCGGCGGTAAGGGGTAGCAGACGCCGGCCCTGACCAGCACTCAAAATGACAGCCTGCATGAGGTTAACGGAACTCCGCGGATAAGGATGGCGTAGGCAGTCGCACGACGCTACGGATGGTGAAGCAGCCGTGTGTGATGGCGGGGTGCCCACGACAGTCGCCTAGTAGCCTGCCGGTGGGGGCGGGCAGTCTATCAGAGCGGCCGAGTCCAACCGATCTGCTAGAC
>NZ_JBFIII010000014.1 GCF_041601295.1 Immundisolibacter sp. | reverse complement strand
GATCTGGCCCATGTCGTAGGCACCCGCACGGATACGCGCCCCATACTCCTCTCCGGTGAGGTGACTGGACAGGGTCAGCTCCAACCCGCGCTCGGCAAAACGGCCGGTCTTCTGCCACAACTCGATCGGGAAGTTGAACAGGCCCACCGGCGGCGTGCCCCAGTTAACGGTGTCCATCGCAAACCCCCGCGCGGTCAGACGTGATAGAAGTCCAGTACCTGCGGAATCAGATCGTTGATCACAATGACCTTCTTGCGGGCGATCCGCAGGCTGCCGTCGTCTTGCGGGCGCAGCGTGTACTCGTACTGGCCGGCAAAAAAATGCGTTTGCTTGTGCTTGAAGTAGGTCACGTTCCAACAGGCATGGACCAGGAAATCGCCATCGGCCTGCTTGCTCGCCTGCACATTACCGATCAGATGACTGGTGCGCGGCAGCGGCACCGAGGCCGACGACATACCGGTACGCAGGCGAAACACACGATCTTCCAGCCCGGTGCGGTCGGGATAGTAGATAAGCGAGATTTCGTTCTGTGGATCGTCGATATAGCTCAGTTCGCTATCCCAGGCCGGAATCCAGAACTCGGCACTGGGCAGGTACAGGGCAAGCCAGTCATCCCATTGCTTGAGATCTATCAGGCGAGCCTCGGTATAAAGCAGGTCAGCGCAACGCGCGACGTCGTCCATGGTTAATCCCTAGTAGTCAGCGAATCGCGCTTGGCCTGGGAGCGGGCATGCCGCGCCCACGCCTACTGCTGCATCAAATCCAGCCAACGGCGGTGTTGGGCCAGGAAGATGCCTTCGTCCTCCACCTTGCCGCCGCAGTATTCGGGGTTCACGCCCAGCGCCACGGCGCGGGCATCGGCGCCCTTGGTCAGGAACTTCACCCCGCGCGACAGGTCACTCCAGCGGGCGAGACGCCCCTGATAGGCGTGATGCGCATAAGCAAACTCTGACAGATCGTCCGGAGTCGCCATACCCGAAGCGTTGAAAAAATCCTCGTACTGGCGGATGCGGTGCGAGCGATTGGCCTGAGCCTCGCCCTTGGGGGCGATCGCAAAAATGGTGACCTCGGTCTTGTCCACGGCAATCGGCCGGAACACCCGTATCTGCGAGGACATCTGGTCCATCAGGAATACATTGGGGTAGATCAAGGTATTGCGCAGCTTGCCGATCATCCATTCCGCCCGCACCTTGCCGAACTGGCGGGTCCACTCGTCGTACATGTGGAAATTAGGACGCCGGTCACCGCGATTCGGCCAGTCGCCCCACAGCACAACATGACCGTTGCCGAAGTCGAAAAACCCGGCGTCGAGGTTACCCAGCTGCGACACGTCCATGGACTTGGTCGGGTTGCCCCCGGCACGGACACGCTCGCGGTTCTGGGTTGTCAGGGCAAAGTTCACGTGCAAACCGTGCACGTGGTAGCCATCCACCCCGTTCTCGGCCTGCAGCTTCCAGTTGCCGTCGTAGGTGTAGGTCGAGATGCCGCGCAGGACCTCAAGCCCGTCCTCGCCGCCTTGGTCGGCCATCAGGTCGAGCATGACCCGCGCATCGCGCAGGTGCGCCGTGAGTGTCGGCACCTCATTACTCAGGGAAGCGAACACAAATCCGCGATAGGACTCCACCCGCGGCACCGAGGTCAGGTTGTAGTTTTCCTTGCTGAACTGATCCGGGTAACCCCCACCCTTCTCACGCGTGATCGACTGCACCTTGCCGTCGGTATCGAAACACCAACCATGGAAGAAACACGTCATGTCGGTGCGATTGCCGCGTTCCTCATGGACCAGCAGCGACCCACGATGGGCGCACGCGTTGATGAAGATATTCACCTGACCGGAGACGCCGCGGATCACGATCACCGGCTGACGGCCCAGGTAGGTGGTCAGGAAATCGCCGGGGTTCGGCAGCTGGCTTTCGTGACAGACATACAGCCACGTACGCTCCCAGATCTGTTCCATCTCCAGCTCGAAAAGAGCCGGATCGGTGAAGATAGACCGGTCGACGCGGATCACGCCCTCGCTCGGGCGCTCATCAAGATAGGCGTCAAGATTAATGGGTTCGAACGGCTTCATGGGGGCCTCCGGCTCGGCGTGGCGTCGGCGTGGGTAGACGGGCACACCCGGCTTTTCGGCGTTGCCGGGCACGCCCCTACTAAATATTAGGAGAGGCGGTGATCTTAACGATAGCTCAGTATCCGCGCAATTTGACCCTCAGACCAGATAGCCGGACCGGCTGGAAGCGACTGCTACAATCCGGACGGCGAGGCGCCACTAACGAGCGCTGTGATAGCAGGGACCGCAGGAGAAGCACATGGGCTGGTTGGATAACACGGTTGCGATCATTACGGGCGGCGGCTCTGGCCTGGGCCGAGCGCTGGTGCAGCGGTTCATCGCCGAAGGCGCATCGGTGGGCGTGCTGGAACGCGATCCGGCAAAGGCCGCACAGCTCACGCAGGATTTTGGCGAACGCGTGCTGGCGGTTACCGGTAACGTCACCACCTATGCCGACAACGCCCGTGTAGTACAGGAAACGGTGGCGCGCTTTGGGCACCTGGACACCTTCATCGGCAACGCCGGGGTGTTCGATTACTTCCAGACCCTGCCGCAGATCGATGCCGACAAGATTTCGGCCGCCTTCGATGAACTGTTCGCGGTCAACGTAAAAGGTTACCTGTTGGGCGCCAAAGCGGCCCTGCCGGAACTGCTCAAGACCCGCGGCAGCATCATCTACACCATATCCAATGCCGGCTTTTATCCGGCTGGCGGCGGGCCGATTTATACCGCCTCCAAGCACGCTGTGGTTGGTCTTGTGCGTGAGCTGGCCTACGAACTGGCACCGAAGGTGCGCGTCAACGGTGTCGCGCCGGGTGGCATGAAAACCGAACTTGGCGGGCTTGCGGCGACCGGCACTGCCGACGTCAAGCTGAGCCAGATGGAAGGCCTGGAAGACATGATGCGTGCCTTCAGTCCGCTGCAAATCGCTGCCGTGCCAGAGGATTATTGCG
The DNA here is from genome assembly GCF_041601295.1 of Immundisolibacter sp. Lineage (NCBI taxonomy): Bacteria > Pseudomonadati > Pseudomonadota > Gammaproteobacteria > Immundisolibacterales > Immundisolibacteraceae > Immundisolibacter > Immundisolibacter sp. The sequence continues at coordinate 33,495 of NZ_JBFIII010000014.1, read as the reverse complement.
GGCCCTACGTGTTGCTCGCCTCGCGCGCCAATTCGTCGCCGATGACCGGTGTGGTCATCAATACCGATGGGGGCTTGGGCGCCCGCGGTTTTACCAAAATGGCCGGCGGCGAGGACCTGTAGAAAATCGCGCGCCCGCTCCTCCGGAGCACCGGCGTATACAATCATTCGGCAAGGCCAAGCCCGCAATCCGAAGAGTGCCGCCATGAATGCCCCTACTGTATTCGGCTCGCCAGTTCGCTGGCCAGCCAAGATCAACGAGATTCCGAAAGAGATCTTCGACCGGGAAGACATTTTCCGGCTGGAGCTGGAACGCATCTTTTATGGCCCCGAATGGCACCCGGTGGCACACAACGGCGAAATTCCGAACGTTGGCGACTACAAAACCTTCCACCTTGGCGAGCGCCCGCTGCTGATCGTGCATGGCCAGGACGGACAGGTACGGGTCTTCTACAACGCCTGTGCGCACCGCGGCACGCTGCTCGAAACCAACAACCGCGGCAACAAGTCCGAGTTCGAGTGCCCCTACCACCGCTGGTTGTTCGACAACACCGGGGTGCTGCGTGGCTGCCCGGGCAAGGAAGATTTCTCGCCGAGCTTCACCATGGAAAGCTCGGGCCTGGCGCAGGTGCGCAGCGCCGAGGTCGGCGGCCTGATCTTCGCCACCGTTCACGACGACACGCCGGACATCGACAGCTGGCTTGGCCGTACACGTGAGCCGCTGATGAAACTGCTGGGCGGGGACGGTCGCCTGCGTCTGCTCGGATATCAGAAGGTCAGCTACGACTGCAACTGGAAGGCCTACGTCGACAACGACGGCTACCATGCACCACTGCTGCACCTGGCCTTCAAGATGCTGAACTGGCAGGGCGGCCAGGGCTCGCAGTACGCCACCGAGAACGGGCATATAGCCTTCGAGTCGGAACTGAAGGTGCCATCCAACCCTGACTTCCTGAAAGACCCGTCGCTGGTCGCATTCAAGGGCTCGCACACCTCCAAGGGCTCGGTGATCGTCAGCCTGAACCCGCTTACGGTAATGACCAAGCACCTGGACATGATCAACGTGCGCTTTGCAATCGCCCGCTCGCTGCTCAAGACCGAGGTGCACTACGCGTACTTCTCGCACGCCGACGACGACGCGGACATGGTGCGTCACCGCCTGCGCCAGTCGTCTAATATGCTCGGCCCCTGCGGCATGGTATCGATGGAGGATGCGTCCATTTTCCTGCGCGTGCAGCAAGGTAACCGCACGCCAGGTAACGCCGTATTCCAGAAAGGCGTCAAGCAGGAACACGGAATGTGGTTTGATTTCAAACAGAACGACGAGGCCGGCAACCTGCCCAAATGGGACTATTACCGGCGCGTCATGGGCTTTGTACGCGAGGAGAGCTGATAACCATGACCCAGGACGTATTGCAGCAAATCGACGCGCTGCAGATCGATTACATCGCCGCGCTTGACGGCAAGAACATGTCCGGCTGGCTGGACACCTTTGCCGGTGACGGCTCGTATATCTGCATCGCTGCCGAGAACGAGGACGCCGGCCTGCCCCTGGCGCTGATGATGGACGACTGTCACGAGCGCCTCGAAGACCGCGTAACCTATGTGACCAAGGTATGGGCTGGCACGTTCGAGGACTATCAGACGCGCCATTTCGTGCAGCGCATCGGCTGCACAGCCAAGGGTGCCGACCTTTACGAGACCGTCAGCAACTTCACCGTCTTCTATACCGACTCGCAAGGCAGCACCGGCATCCTGGTGTCGGGTCGTTACGTGGACGAAATCAAACTCAATGGCAGCGGCGCCAAGTTCAAATCCCGACGCGCCGTGATGGACACCAACGTCGCGCCTCGCTATATCGTTTACCCCATCTGAGGCGGCACCCGCAGCCAGCCCCGGCCTCGGTTGCCCTGGTGGTAGCCGCGGCCAGGACTTTTCCAGCCCATCGACCGGCGCTATGGTGGGCACCATGAGCGGACGCATACCAGAGGACTTCATCGACGCGGTCCTGGCGCGCACCGACATCGTCGATGTGGTCGGCGGCCGCGTACCGCTCAAGCGCGGCGGGCGCGAGCTGGTCGGCCGCTGCCCGTTTCACGAAGAAAAAACTCCATCCTTCACGGTCAGCCCGCAAAAACAGTTCTATCACTGCTTCGGTTGCGGCGCCCATGGCTCGGCGATCGGCTTTCTGATGGCCCTGGACCGGCTGGAGTTCCCCGAGGCAGTCGCTGACCTGGCGCAGCGTCTGGGGATGGCATTGCCACAACAAGCCATGGACAGCACCGACACGGGACCACCTGTCACCGGCCTGTATGACGCGCTGCGCGCGGCCAGCAGCTTCTACCAAAAGCAGTTACGCCAACACCCGGCGGCCGCCGACGCCAAGGGATACCTCAAGGATCGCGGGCTCGACGGCAGCACCGCCGCGCGTTTTCACCTGGGGTTTGCTGCTGACGAATGGGACAACCTGCGGCGTGCTCTTGGCGAGCAGTTCAGCGGCGATCTGCTGCGCCAGGCTGGGCTTCTGACTGGCGATAAGGAACCGGGTTATGACCGTTTTCGCGGGCGGGTGATGTTTCCTATCGAAGACCGCCGCGGCAGGGTACTGGGCTTTGGTGGGCGCATCCTCGGCGAGGGTGAACCGAAGTACCTGAATTCCCCGGAAACACCGGTGTTTCACAAGGGCCGGGAACTGTATGGCCTGCCCAACGTACTGCGCCACGCCCGCAACCCGGACACCCTGATCGTGGTCGAAGGCTACATGGACGTGGTCATGCTGGCCCAACACGGCGTCGATAACGCGGTGGCCGTGCTCGGGACAGCGCTGACGACCGAACACCTGCGGGCTGCGTTTCGGGTCAGCTCACGCCTGGTGCTGTGTTTCGATGGAGACAACGCCGGCCGGCGGGCCGCCGAGCGAGCCCTCGACAACGCCTTCCCCGAGTTGGCCGACGGACGCGACTTGCGCCTGCTGTTTCTGCCGGATGGCGAAGACCCGGACTCGTTGGTGCGCCGTATCGGGCGCGAGGCCTTCCTGGAGCTGACTGCCGGCGCGACACCCGCGTCCCGGCATCTGGTCGATCGGCTGCTCGCCGAAGTGGATATCACCAGCATAGAAGGCCGCGCCCGCCTCAGCGCCTTGGCCAAGCCCATGCTCGCAAAACTGCCCAGCGGCACGTATCGCGAGCTACTCGGCGACGAAATCGGCAAACTCACTGGCCGGCCGTTCGGCCGTGCGGTGGCTCCAGCCCGACCAATACGGACCTCGGCCAGCGGGCGCCGTCCGTCCTTGGTACAGCGTGCCGTACTGTTGTTGGCGCATCATCCGCAGCTGGCATCCAAGGTTGATGAGCTTGCGGCACTGGTCAGCGTGCGCGAGCCCGGCGTCGACTTTTTGCTACGCCTGGTGGCGACGATCCGCGGCTTGCCACAACCGCGATTGGACCACCTGCTGGAACAGTGGCGCGACAGCGAGGACGGCGCGACGCTTTCCCGGGTACTCTCCAGTAATGAGCTGGTGCCCGACGCCGCCATCGCCGAGCGCGAAATGCGGGATCTGGTCTCACGCTTTGCCCCACAGGTGAAAAACGACCGCCTGGCCGAATTGCTGCACGGCACAACACCTAGCCAGATGGACTCGGCTCAGCGGGCTGAAGTGCTGGAACGAACACAGGAACTCGCGAGCTTGAATCGCCGTCGAACTAACCCGATATAGACCACTTGAAGTACTATCACTGGTTTCGCCCAATTCGCGTCGAGGTATCCCATGGATAACGTTGTCGACCAACCGGAAGAGAACTCCGAACTTAAGCAGCTGCTGGCGCTGGGACGCGCCCGGGGTTATCTGACGTTTGTCGAGATCAACGATCACCTGCCGCAGGACATCGTTGACGCGGAGCAGCTCGAAGGCATCGTGGCCATGTTCACGGAGATGGGTATCCGCGTAGCGGACGCCCCGCCGGACATGGAAGAACTGCTCATGACCGGCGACAACGTAACCGAGGACGAGGCGGTCGAGGAAGCCGCCGCGGCACTGACAGCGGTCGAACGCGAAGGTCGCACGACCGACCCGGTGCGCATGTATATGCGCGAAATGGGTACGGTCGAGCTGCTGACACGGGAAGGCGAAATCTCGATCGCGAAGCGTATTGAGGCCGGGCAGCTGCAGGTCGTTGCGGCGCTGCTGAACCTGCCGCGCGCGATCGACGAGATATTTGGTCTGTACGATCAGGTTCAGGCCGGTCAGGTACGCCTGGCATCGTTCGTTGCTGGCTTTCACGAAGGGGAAGAGCCAGATCCGGTGGAAGTCCCCGAGGTCGCCGAGGAGGAACCGACCGTCGACAGTGATGGGGATGATGCGTCCGACGACGATTCCGACCTGGATACCGAGACGGCAGCCGAGGAGGTGGAGATCGGTCCAGATCCGGAACAGGTGCGTGTGCACTTCGAGTTCTTGCGCGACCTGCGTGAGCAAATCACCAAACTACAGGCGAAGAAAAAGTCCAACCCCGAGCAACTGGCGGCGCTCCAGGAAGAGCTGCGGGCGAACCTGCTCAGGTTGCGCTATATCCCCAAGCAGATCGACGAGCTCGCTGGCCTGATGCGAGGCGTGATGGAGCGGCTTCGCCAACAGGAGCACGTAATCCTGGATCTGTGCGTTAACAAGGCAGAAATGCCACGCAAGGATTTTCTGCGTGTGTTCATCGGCCAGGAAACCAGCACCGGCTGGCTGGAAACTCAGATCAGCGCCAAGAAGAAGCACAGCACCCGCCTGAAGCAGTACACCGACGACATCCGCCGCGCGCAGCGCAAGCTGGCAGAGATGGAGCGCGAGAATGGGCTCGATATCGCGCGCATCAAGCAGATCAATCGGCAGATGCTGTCCGGCGAGCGCCATTCGAACCAGGCCAAGAAGGAAATGGTCGAGGCCAACCTACGCCTGGTCATCTCCATCGCCAAGAAATACACCAGCCGCGGTTTGCAGTTCCTGGACCTGATTCAGGAGGGCAATATCGGCCTCATGAAGGCCGTCGACAAGTTCGAATATCGCCGTGGTTACAAATTCTCCACCTACGCCACATGGTGGATTCGCCAGGCCATCACCCGCTCGATTGCCGACCAGGCGCGCACCATCCGCATTCCGGTACACATGATCGAGACCATCAACAAGCTGAACCGGGTATCGCGTCAGTTGTTCCAGCAGCTTGGCCGCGAGCCGACACCGGAGGAGCTGGCCGTGAAGATGGAAATGGCCGAGGATAAAATCCGTAAGGTGCTGAAAATCGCCAAGGAGCCGATCTCCATGGAGACGCCAATCGGCGACGACGACGATTCGAGCCTCGGTGACTTCATCCAGGACACCAATGTGCTCTCGCCGATCGACGTCAGCACCACCGACAGCCTTCGCGACGCCACCCAGGACGTCCTGGGTTCGCTCACGCCGCGCGAGGCAAAAGTGCTGCGCATGCGCTTTGGCATTGAAATGAACACCGACCACACGCTCGAAGAAGTCGGCAAGCAGTTTGATGTCACCCGTGAGCGGATCCGGCAAATCGAAGCCAAAGCGCTGCGCAAATTGCGCCACCCGACCCGCTCGGAAAAGCTGCGCAGCTTTCTGGACTGAGAACGATCGTCGGCGTCACCGCCCGTGCGGGGGAACGCGTTTTTTGAGGACCGTTCGTATTGAAGAGGGCCTTTAGCTCAATTGGTTAGAGCAGCGGACTCATAATCCGTAGGTTGCGGGTTCGAGTCCCGCAGGGCCCACCATCTCCCGACTCACACCCCCAGTCCAAGCTGGCCCCCGGCCGGCGGGCGAAACCGCCGCGTGACGAGCCGCGGCGCACCGCTCATGGCCAACCGACGGCTGGCCAGCGCAAAACGTTGGGCGATCAGCTTGGCGTACGGCCCGTGTCCGCGCATACGCGCGCCAAAAGCGCTACTGCTCACCTCGCCGCGCCAGGTTGCGCGTACCGCGTGCATCACCCGGCTAGCGCGCAGCGGGTGATGCTGGACCAGCCAATCCTCGAACAGCGCCGCCACTTCGCCCGGCAAACGCAGCAGACTAAAACCGGCGAACCGGGCGCCCGCATCGTAGGCTGCCTGCAAGATGTGTTCGAGCTCATGATCGGTAAGCGCCGGCACGATAGGCGATACCAGCACCCCCGTGGGCACACCGGCCTGTGTCAATCTGGCGATGGCCTTCAAACGCGCCGCCGGGGCAGCCGCGCGCGGCTCGAGCGTGCGCGCAATATCGTTGTCCTGGGTGGTGATGGACACAAATACGCTTACCAGCTCATGTCGGGCGAGTTCGCCAAGCAGGTCAAGATCACGACAGATGCGCGCCGATTTGGTGACGATAGCTACCGGATGGCGGCAGTCCAGTAACACTTCCAACACGCTTCGGGTGATGCGCCAATCACGCTCCGCCGGCTGATACGGATCGGTGTTGGTGCCCATGGCCAACACCTCACAGCGGTAATCGGGACGGCGCAGCGCGTCGACAAGTAGCTCGGCCGCGGCCGGCTTGGCCAGGATGCGCGTCTCGAAATCGAGTCCCGGTGACAAGTCGAGATAGGCATGGCTCGGCCGCGCAAAACAGTAGATGCAGCCATGTTCACAGCCACGGTAAGGATTGAGCGACTGCCCGAACGGCAGGTCCGGCGAGTCATTGCGCGACAGCACGCTGCGCGTGGCATCAATGCTGACCACGGTACGTGGGTGACTGGGTTCGTCGTGGGACGGCTCGGACTCGCGCGACTGCCTGGCATAGCGCGGCGTCGGGTTACGCCCGGTGCCGCGGCCCTTGGGCGGCGCGGGCTCGGCGCTGACAACCACCGGCTCAGGGTCGGTATTCATGCGGTCGGTAGCGCACTGGCAATGGCCTGCGTACGAGCCGCTCGCAAGGCGTCGCGCATCGCCTCGCCCGTCAAGCCCTGTTGCGCCAGGGAAGCCACGTCCACGCCACGGGCCGCCTCCAACGCCAGCTGCAGGCGCTGCGCTTGCGGGTAGGGCGCCTGCTCGAAGCCAGTACGGCCGCGATGGTCCGCTTCGCAGGCCCGCAGAAACTGTGCAAAGCGCTGCGGCCGACGCAGCGCGTCGCTGCGTTCGATCACGTCCAGCAGCGTGTCTGGGCGCAGTTCCAAGGCCCGGTGGGCGCGACCGTGGTCGCGGGCCACGGCCAGCGCCAGCTCGCGATAGGCCACTGGAACCTTCAGACGCGCGCACAGCCCTTTGAGCAGGACCACGCCGCGGGCTTCGTGGCCGTGGTGAGTGGGCCACTTGGCCGGCGGCGTGGTGCCCTTGCCCAGATCATGCATCAGGGCGGCAAAGCGCGCCTGCGGGTCATCGCACAGGCACGCCGCCTGTTCCAGCACCATCAGAACGTGCACGCCGGTGTCGATTTCCGGGTGTGGCCCGGCCGGTTGTGGCACACCGAACAGTTGGTCCAGTTCCGGCAACACCCGCGCCAGGGCGCCACAATCGCGCAGCACGCTGACAAAACGCTGCGGGTCGGGCTCGCGCAGGGCGCGCTCGAACTCCTGCCACACCCGCTCGGGCACCAGCGCGTCGACCTCCCCGGCATCGACCATTTGTCCCATCAGGGCCAATGTTTCGCGCGCCAAGACAAAACCCAGACCGTGAAAGCGCGCCGCAAAGCGCGCCACGCGCAGGATGCGCACCGGATCTTCGGCAAACGCTGGTGACACATGGCGCAGACGACCGGCCGCCAGGTCGGCCTGGCCGCCGTACGGATCAATGACCTGGCCAGCGGCGTCCTCGGCCATGGCGTTTATGGTGAGATCGCGCCGCTGCAGATCTTGTTCCAGCGTCACCTGCGGCGAGAAGCTCACCGCAAACCCATGGTAGCCACGCCCGGTTTTGCGCTCGGTGCGGGCCAGGGCGTACTGCTCGCCACTCACCGGGTGCAGAAACACCGGAAAGTCCGCGCCCACCTGCTTGAAGCCGGCCTGCTGCATTTCCTCTGGCGTGGCCCCGACCACCACGTAGTCCCGGTCCTGCACCGGCAAGCCAAGCAGGCGATCGCGCACCGCGCCACCCACCAGATAGGTCTTCAAGGACTTCATTGCGAGCTGCCAGGGTTGAGTCGATTCAGTGTCGTCGGCAAGAAGATCGCCAGGACATGAGACCTATGTTTGGCCGCTATTGCGGCCCCCATGCCGCGCCCCAGCGGCGCTGCCACACGGACGGAGACCGGCTATTCATTCTGGAGGCATGCCGGCCAGGTAGCCGCTGTCAGCCAGCATGGCGCCGGCCGCGTCGAGAAAAGACTGCTCGGCATCCACGCCGGAACCGTCCACCCAGCGATTGAAGAAATTGTTCAATGCACAGACGATGACTGCTTCGTGCAACGCGTCGTCGCTCCAGCCAGCGGCACGCACCGCATCGGCGTCCGCCTCGGATACTCGGCTTGGCGTCTGCGTGAGCTTCTTGACGTAGTGCAGCAGGGCCTTGAAGCGCTCATCGACTTGCGCGGTGTCGATGTCTTCCAGCGCACCGTCGATCGAGATTCTGGGAACGCCCAGGTGCGCCGCCACCGCGGTGTGCGCCCCATGGCAGAAGTGGCAGGCGTTGAGGCCGGACCCGAATGCGAACAGAAACTCGCGCTGCGCGGGGGTGAGTTCCCCAGGGCCACGCAGAATCTCCTGCGCCAATGGCAAGGCCAGCCGCGCAATACGCGGGTAAGCCCGCATGAGGTCAGGCAAGATTGCGTTTTCGGGCAAGGATTTGAGGTTTGCCATGAAGCACGACCTCCGCGACCAGATGACGGCTTCGAAGTGTAACTTGGTCTGAAATTCCGGACCGCTCCCAGATCACGAGAGCCGCCCTTAAGGGGAGCGCTGCCGCTGGTGGTGCCGGAGAGAGGAATCGAACCTCCGACCTACTGATTACGAATCACAAAATGCGGGTACTTATCGGAATTGATCGGCATTGACGGAAACCCGGTAAACCGCACAAAGCCTGTAAATACCTTACTTTCCTGCGTTGACTTGCATTGATCTGAATTGCTAGGATTTGGCTACATGAAGGCTACATAGGTTTTTCGTGTAGCCAATCTGACACCACGCTGACATCGGGGCGTGGCCGTGTAGCCAACCGGCGGGGTACGCATGCAACGCCAACGCCTGACCCCGGAACGCATTCGTCGTTTCACCTGCCCACCGGACAAGCAGCAGGCGTTTCTGTTCGATACCGAGGCGCCACGTCTGGCCGTGCGGGTAACGGTCAACGGCGCCAAGAGCTTTGTGTTCGAGGGCAAGCTCAAGCGCCAGACCATCCGCCGCACGATAGGCGATTGCAGCGCCTGGACGCTCGAGGATGCGCGCGCCAAGGCCAATGCGCTCAAGGTGATGCTCGACCAGGGCACCGACCCGCGCCAACTGGACCGCGAGCGCGCCGCGCAGCGCGCCGATAAGGAACGCGAGATGCAGGAACGCAAACATTTCACGCTGCGCGCACTGTGCGAGGCCTACGTGCGCCGGCTGGCAAGCCAGGGCAAGACCAAGAGCGCCGCTGCCGTGGCGAGTGCGTTTCGGTGTCATGTCTACCCACACCGCAACCTTGCCGACTTGCCGGCGCGCGAAGTCACTCCGCAGCAAGCGGCGCAGTTGGTACGCACGGTGGCGGAGACCGGCAAAAGCCGCATGGCTGGCATCCTGCGCAGTTACCTGAGCACCGCCTTTAATGATGCCAAGCGGGCGCCGCTGTCGGCCGAACTGCCGGCCGACCTGATTCCGTTTGGTATCAGTGCAAACCCGGTGGAGTCCGTGCCCGCCATTGCGGTCAACAAGGGCAACCGCACCTTGTCGGGCGAGGAACTGCGCGCCTATCTGGCGCAGCTGGGCGACTCACTGCCCGATCAGGCATTACGCCTGGCGTTGCTGGCCGGTGGCCAGCGCATGGCGCAGTTGCTGCGCGCCAGAGTCACCGACTACTGGGACGACGGCATTCTTCGATTGTTTGATGGCAAGGGCAAGCGCCGGACGCCGCGCGAGCACCTGCTACCGCTAGGCCCCATGGCCGCCGCACTGGCAGATTCGTTGGCTGAGCGCGCCCGCCTACGCGGGACGGCCGAACTGTTTTGTATTGGCAGCACACCCATGGACACCGCCACGCCCGGCGGTCGAGTAGCCGAAATATCCGCCGCCATGGGCGGCGAGCCATTCGACCTGCGCGATATCCGCAGAACGTGCGAAACCCTCCTGAACGCCGTGGGCGTGAGCAAGGACATCCGCGCGCAATTATTGAGCCACGGCCTTGGCGGCATTCAGGCGACCCACTACGACCGGCACGACTATATCGAGGAAAAACACGCCGCCCTGATGGCCTGGGAGGCTTTCCTATCGCGTACTGGCGCCGGCCACGTCGTACCGCTGCATCGTGGCGCGTGACTAATCCTTTGGATTACAATCCTTGCCCATGCTGACCATCGGCGAGCTGCCGGAATACATCCGCCGGGCAGACAAGCTGCTGACCGAAGCGCAGCGCCGGGACGTAATCGACTACCTGGCGGCGCACCCGAAGGCAGGTGACCTGCTGGAGGGCACCGGCGGCATTCGCAAACTGCGCTGGAGTCGCGGTGGACGCGGCAAAAGCGGCGGGGTGCGGGTGATCTACTACTTCCACAGCGAGACCATGCCGCTGTACCTGCTGACGCTGTTCGCCAAGAATGAGCGCACCAGCCTGAGCAAATCTGAGCGCAACGTGCTGGCCGGGCTGGTGGACTTATTACAGATGGCCTGGATTAAAAGGAGCAAGCCATGAGTAAGACTTTCGAAAGCATCCGGCAGGGGCTGCAAGAAGCCATCGCCCACGCCAAAGGCGAGCCGGTGGCGGCGCGTGTCCACACCCTGCGCCCGATAGACATCAAGGCGCTGCGTCAAAACCTTGGGCTCACGCAAGCACAGTTTGCGGCGCGCCTTGGGTTTTCCGTGGCGACGCTGCGGCATTGGGAACGGGGCGACCGCACGCCAAAAGGGCCGGCGCTGGTGCTGCTCAATGTCATACAGCGGGAACCCAAGGCGGTACTGCGGGCGCTGGCGGCCTGACCGTTCGCGCTGCCCTGGTGGCTTGGGAAGCCTTTCTGGGACATACGGGTTCTACCCCGATATCACGGACACTTCAAAGAAGCCCGATACTGGGCAAGAGGAGTGTGTATGTCGAAGCGAAGAAAGTACAACTCGGAGTTCAAGCGCAGAGCGGTTGAGCGAGCCCGCCAGCCCGGAGGCAGCTGCGCGCAAGTCGCGTGGGAATTGGGCATCGGGGCGAATCTGCTGAGCCGCTGGGCGCGGGAATTCAAAGCCGAAGGTGGTGGTGCCTTTGGCGGCACAGGCAGCCCGAGAGATGAGGAGGTGGCTCGTCTGAGGCGCGAACTGGCCCGCGTGAAGAAGGAGCGGGATTTTTTACGCGAAGCGGCAACCTTCTTTGCCAGGGAGTCGTCCTGAGGTATCAGGCGATTCAACGTTGTCGCAATGAATTTCCCGTTCGCATGATGTGTCGGTGCCTGAAGGTTTCTGCCAGCGGCTACTACGCTTGGCAGGAGCGTTCGCCGAGCGCTCGGCAACTGGACAATGAGCGATTGCTGGCACGCATTCGTGAGATCCACCAGGACAGCCGGGGGGCGATCGGCGCCCCACGTATGCATGAAAACCTGACAGATGCCGGAGAAACGGCCAGCGAGAATCGGATTGCCCGTTTGATGGCCGTCGATGGTCTTCAGGGCTGGCCGCGCAAGAAGAAGCGCGGCCAACGTCCCCCGGCGAGTGTGTCGCCGCCCGGCGTGCGCAATCTGCTGGAGCGTGATTTCAATGCCTTGGAGCCTCAGACCAAGTGGGTCACCGATATCATCGAAATCAAAACCGGGGAAGGCAACCTGTATCTGTGCGTCGTCATCGATCTGTTCAGCAAGCTAGTAATTGGCTGGTCAATGCATCATCGGCAAGACCGCCAGATGGTGCTTCGGGCGGTCGAGAGGGCGATCTGGCAGCGCCAGGGCGGTTGGTCTGTGGTTCTTCATTCGGATCGGGGCAGTCAATTTTGCAGTGGCGACTATCAGCGGTTTCTCGAGCAGAACACGCTGCTGCGCTCCATGAGCGCCGTTGGGCATTGCGGTGACAACGCGGCCTGCGAGGGCTTCTTGGCATCCTCAAACGCGAGCGAACCCATCGTACAAAGTACCCGACTCTGGATGTCTGCAACGCAGATGTGTTTGACCACGTCGAGCGATTTCATAATCCTCGTATGCGACGGCGAGTCACCAGGCATGACCTGAAGTTTTCCGGCGTTTTAAAACCGTCCGTGGAAACGGGGTAGAACCCGCATGAAATCCCGGTCTGATCTCTATTTCCCTTCTATTTCCCTATTTCCGGCCTAATTCTTTACGTCCGGAAACCACTCTTTCACTTGGCTGTCCTCGAAGAGAATCTCCTGTTTGTCCACCTTCCAGGCGCCGTCTTCTTTCACGAGATGGTAAAGCTCATACTCGATGCTGCCTTCCTTGTTAAACATGTCGCTGGCATTCAGTATGTTCGGGACGATCGCCGTATCCCCTTCGACCTTTGCGGGATAGAGGGTGAACTTGATGACCCTGACGCTTGCGTCAGAGTAAAGCTTACGGATCGAGTCCGCCCATTCCCGCTTCGTTTTGCCGTCGGCAAAGCCTTTCGAGACGTAGTCGAAAGCGTCCTCGAAGAGATAGCCCTGAAGGGCAGCCAAGTGCCGTTCGACCGTTTGTTTCGGGCCGGGCTCCTGGGCGGAGGCTATCGGCAGGGCAAGCAGTCCGGCAAGAGCCAGGCCGAAAACGGCGAGCGCACGGTGTCGTATGCGGTTTTTCATGCTTCCTTCCCTCCTTCGGTGGGTGCCAAGCCCTGAAATTCTAGGTCCATCGGAACTATAGGAAATTCAAACGCACAACCCGAGTATCCTTGGCCGCTTCACCAGAAGGAGCACAAGGAGTGAAGCGAGTGTAACGCCCGCAACTCCGTCTGCAGCACAGCCCCCGTGTCCGTGGGTCAGCGGTCATGTACGGTCACGGCGCGAAGATGTGAAAGCGGCATTCGGTGCCCCCACTCGCTAATGCAATCGGCCCGGCCCCGAAGTGACCCCGCGCTCGCTTCTATCCGGTTTCGCATAACGCTCGGACCGACGGCCCTGACGGGGCCGCGGCGTGGGCTCAAATGTCAGGCACGCAAGGAGGACTCTTAATTTGAGCTTTACTCTCCGGTTCCCGCAACGTGAAGTGCCCAAATGGGCCGCGCTCTACGACAGCAACGAAGACGCAGCACCGCTGGCCGTCGCCCCGGTTGCCAAGGCACGCGGCCACCTCACCGAGACTGAGTTTCTCAGGCTGGCAAAGTGGAAAACCACGCGGACCCAGAGACTCTGCGCCGCGAACGCTCCCTCGTTCGTTAAGGCTGTCACGGCAACGGCCCTGTCGACGCCAGACGAGCGGTTTCGCATCGAAGTCCTGACGCTGTTATCTGGAGTCCAGTGGCCGACGGCGTCGGTGGTGCTGCATTTTTGCGCGTCGGACCCCTATCCAATCCTCGACTTTCGGGCACTCTGGTCGCTATCGTGTCCGCGGCCTCCACCCACGTACAAGTTCGATTTCTGGTGGGATTATTGCCTCGCGACGAGGTATCTGGCGAGGCAAATCGATGTGTCGATGCGCGTGCTCGACCGCGCGCTCTGGCAGTACGCGAAGACACATCAGCCCGCGGGCGCATAGTCCGGCTGCGAAGGCTGACGCCGCGGCCGGCGTTCCAGATCCCGTTATGCTCCGTCTGCCGCACCGCACTTTATGGCCTGATTGCCAGACCAAAGGGCTAATGCCCATGAAAGACCCAATCAGTATCCAGGCACTTGCTGACCGCCATTGGCGACCTGCCAGCCGATTCTCCCGTGGACGACCCGAAAAAATGGTACCTGACCCAGCAAGAGCACTGGATGGGCTGGCTCTCCGAGTACGACGGCCCGGGTGCATATGGGCGCCAAACGCGTGTCGCGCGTGACGCAAAGTTCGCCTACAACCATACTGTCGAGCCTAAGATGCTGCTGTATCTCGCAGGTGCTGCGGGTGTCGAACGTGAGCTGATCGCAGCGGCCAATCGCGCGTTCACCCAGGGCAGAACCCTGATGCAGAAGGCCGGCGCAATCCGGGCCATCGTCCCCTGGGAGACGGTTGCGGTTGCTTTGTGACCGAACTATTCGTCGGTGCGTAAGCCAATCGGCGCCGCAAAAGATGGGCGCCCATGAAGTCGCCCCCCCCTTGTCTACACGTTGCTAGCGCGCGCGGCCAAGATTCTGGCCGCGTACGCCGCTTTGGCCCAGAAAGTTATAAGCCAGTGGCATGCTATGGAGGCTGCCGGCCTAGTGGTCGAAATGATGGAGGTGGGCCAAGCCGACGTCTACGGCAACCCACGCAACGCCATCCTGGACTTGGCGAACAACAACCAACTGTACATTTTCCCAGCCGAGAGGACCCGAGATATATAGGCTGCCCACGCCAATTGATGCGGTGCGGGACATCAAGAGCGAACCAAAACGCCCCCGCGTAGTTTGCTTCGTTGGTGGCGGCCCTCGGCATATAGACAGCGCCGGTATCCGGCAACACCACTCCTGCTGCGGGACGTTCGACAGATTGACCGCCAGGTGGGGTTGTCAGCTCACGTGATCACGCTACCGGGCCCGATACCTCAAGGCACAGGGTCGAACATACGTCCACATGTCGGACGCGGCATACTGGGCATAAGGCGAGTCGACAAAGCGGAAACTGGAACCAGGGATTCGTCATAGAATCAGAGTCACCATCGACATCGAACCCGCAGCCCTTAGCGCCGCCGAAGCGCAGTGCCTCATCGGTTTCCGAACGGCTGCCGAACTCCGAAATCGAGGCGCTGCGGCGTCATCTGCGCGAAAAATCCGCTTGGGCGCAAAAGGAATTCGAGAGGAACCCCCCGATTCCGCGCTAACGTCCAAAGCCACCCAGACAATGGAACGCAAACAGCCGGGATGTACCGAATTTGGCTACATATTGGCTACATGGAGCTATCTCGGCACTTGGCACCTACGGAGAAATTATCGTAACTTATTGATTTAATGGTGCCGGAGAGAGGAATCGAACCTCCGACCTACTGATTACGAATCAGTTGCTCTACCGACTGAGCTACCCCGGCTTTGGGCGTGCATCGGCCGCAGCGGGCCGGTCGCGATTATAGGCAGGCGTCCACGGCGCGTCTAACCCATTTCCGCTGTTGGACTCGGCCGGCAGCTAAAATGTGCTCCAACCTGCCCCACCGCCACCGCCTGTGTCCCTGACTATCACCCCCGATCCACGCCTTGCTGCCCTGAACCACTGGCTTGCCAGGCAGGTTGGCGAGTTCAGCCTGGAAGACGCCTCTGCCGATGCGAGTTTTCGTCGCTATTTTCGCCTGCGCCATGCCGGTGGCAGCCTCATTGTCATGGACGCGCCGCCGCCGACGGAGAACTGCCAGCCCTTCGTTTACGTTGCTGGCTTACTGCATGCGGCCGGCCTGAATGCGCCGCGCATCCTCGCTGCCGATATAGAGAATGGCTTTCTGCTGCTGAGCGATCTTGGCCCGAGCACTTACCTTGAAGTGTTCAATGAAGACAACGCCGAACCGCTGATGGGCGAGGCGATCAGCGCCCTGGTGCGCTGGCAGGCGGCGAGTCAGCCTGACGCGCTGCCGCCTTACGATGCTGCGCTGCTGGGTCGGGAGCTGGACCTTTTCCCGGACTGGTACGTGAGCCGGCACTTGCAACTCAACTTGCGTCCGGCCGAGGCGGCCACCTGGCAAGCCGCGCGGCAGCTGCTGATTGACCGCGCCCTGGCACAGACCCAGGTGTTCGTGCACCGCGACTACATGCCGCGCAATCTGATGCCAGGCCCCAACGGACCGGGGGTGCTCGATTTTCAGGACGCCGTGTTCGGGCCGGTCAGCTATGACCTGGTGTCGCTGCTGCGCGACGCGTTCTGGTCCTGGTCAGACGCGCAGACGCAGCGCTGGCTTGCCAGCTATTGGACCCAGGCGGGTAAGGCCGGCATCGCAGTGCCGGGCCGGCTGACCCAGTTTGCGACCGACTGCGACTTCATGGGCGCGCAGCGCCACCTCAAGGTACTCGGCATTTTCGCGCGTCTGAATTACCGCGATGGCAAGCCCCGTTACCTCGCCGAAACACCACGCTTCGTCGCTTATATCGAAGCCGCAGCAGGCCGCACGCCAGCGCTCGCGCCGCTGGCCGAGCTGCTGGCCGAGTTGCACGCGCGAGCCGCGCCGTGAAGGCGATGATTCTTGCCGCCGGACTCGGCACGCGCATGGGGCCGCTGACCCGCGACCTGCCCAAGCCGCTGCTGCCGGTGGACGGTAAACCACTGATTATGCACTTGCTGGAATCGCTCGCCGCAGCCGGCTTTGTCGAACTGGTGGTGAACCTCGCATACCGCGGAGAGGCCATCGAAGACGCGCTTGGTGACGGCGCGCGCTTTGGCGTACACATTGCCTACTCGCACGAGCCGGATGGCCCACTGGGGACCGGCGGCGGCGTGCAGCGCGCCCTGCCGCTACTGGGCCCAGCGCCGTTTGTACTGGTCAATGCCGACGTGCGCAGCGGGTTTCCATTTGCAAAACTGCGCAAGCCGCCAGCTGGCCTGGGGCACCTGGTGCTGGTGGATAACCCACCGCACAACCCGGGCGGCGACTTCGCCCTACAGGCCGACGGTCGACTCGCTAACCAAGGAAATTCAATGCTGACCTTTGCGGGCATCAGCCTGCTTGAGCCGCGCCTGTTCGAAGCCAGCCCTGGTGGTACTTTCAGCCTCATACCCCTGCTTCGCGCAGCGGCAGCGGTGGGCGACCTGACCGGCGAGCATTACCGTGGCCCCTGGCTCGACGTGGGCACCCCCCAGCGCCTGGCTGATGCGCAGCGCCCGTCATGATCGAAACAATCCAGTCATTCACGGTGCAAATGCTGGCCATGCTCGGCATCCACCCGCGCTGGCTGGCATGGGCGACACCGATTTCGTTGCTCACGCTGCTCGGAACCATCGCTGTGTTGCCGGTGCTGGTAGCGCGCCTGCCACAGGATTATTTCTACCGCGAACATCGCCCCTTGCTGCCAGACACCGACCATTGGCTGCTTCGGCTGTCACTTTTGGTGCTCAAGAATATTGTCGGCGCTGTGCTGCTGGTGGCCGGCATTGCCATGCTGGTGCTACCGGGGCCAGGATTGATCACGGTACTGGCAGCGACCGCGTTGCTGACTCTGCCCGGCAAGTACCGGTTCGAGCGCTGGCTGGTGTCACGACCAACGGTACGCGCCGCGATCGCCCTCATGCGCCAGCGCGCCGGGCGGCCCCCGCTCGATTTGCCCTGACTTGAACACGCCTTTTACCGTAAGCTAACCGATCGTCGAGCGGGCCCGCGCCGCTGTTTTCAAGGAGACTGTTTGCATGACCTCCACCGCCCAACGCAGCCTGATTGCTCTTGCGCTGCTGGCCGTCATGGCTGCCACGCGCAGCCACCATTTCGCGTCTGTTCTGGGGCCTGGCGATGCGTCCCTGGCGGCATTTTTCCTGGGTGGCCTGTATTTGCGTCGGATCGGCTGGCTGGGCCTGTTCCTGGCCACCGCCGCAGTGGTCGATTTCGCGGCCATCCAAAGTGGTGTCAGCAGCTGGTGTGTCACTCCTGGCTACGTGATGCTGGCACCAGCTTATGGCGCGCTATGGCTGGCCGGTCACCTGGCGACCGGTATCACCCGGTCGGCCGCCGGCCTGCTCCGCGGCGGCTTGTTGCTGGCTGGCGGAACGCTGGCATTTTTCGTGGCCTCCAACGCCGGCTTTTACTTCCTGTCGGGTTATTTCAGCGACCTTGGCGTCGGGGAATTTGCTCTGCGCGTCGGTACCTACCTGCCGGCTTACTTGACTCAGGCCTTCCTTTACAGTGGCCTTGGCCTGGCGCTGGGACTGGCAGCTGACCGCGCGCGACCGCGAGACGCCGCAAACGCCTGAGTAGCCCCGGCCAGACCTTTTAAAACGAGGGCCGAATGGCATGGGCAAGCGCCTGACCCGCATCTACACGCGGACCGGCGACCAGGGCAGCACCGGGCTTGGTGATGGTTCTCGGGTGACCAAGGACGCGGCTCGGGTCGAAGCCTATGGCACTGTCGACGAACTGAACAGCGTCATTGGCCTGCTGCGGGCGCAGGCGCCTCCGGCGCCCATGGACGGCTGGCTGAGCGAAATCCAACACCGCCTGTTCGACCTGGGTGGAGAGCTGTGCATCCCCGGCCACACCATCGTCACCGACGCCCACGTCACCGCGCTGGAAACCTGGCTGGACCAGCTCAACGACAAGCTCGAACCGCTGGCCGATTTCATCCTGCCGGGCGGCAGCCCGGCAGCTGCCGTATGCCACCTGGCCCGCACCGTGTGCCGCCGCGCCGAACGGCGGGTGGTGACGCTGCAAGCGCAGGAGCCGGTCAATGGGCCCGCGCTGCGTTACCTGAACCGCCTCTCGGACCTGCTGTTCGTGATGTCGCGCAGCCTGAACCAGGCCGCGGGACTCCCGGACGTGCTCTGGCAGCGCCCGGCGAGCTGAGCGTGTGATCAGGCCCGACCGGGTAGCCGATTCTGTGGGGCGGCTGGCGCCACCGCCGCCGGGCACCTTTTCTCGGCTGCGCGTCCTGCCACCGGGAGACCGCGCATAACCAGCACCGTGGCAGCACAGGCGTGGTCGCGCCCGGCAATTGCGCTGGGCGCCGCCACCATGGGCTGGAACTTCGGACTCGGGCTCACCCATATCGTGCTGCCGTTGTACGCGGCGCACATCGGACTTGATGCGCTGCGCATCGGCACGGTGCTCGGAGCGCCGGTCCTGCTGCAACTCGTGCTTGGCCTGTTCGGTGGCGCGGCAGCGGACCGCTGGGGCGGTCGCAACATTCTCATGCAGGCCGGTCTGACGATGGCGCTCGGCGGGCTCGCCTGCATCTTTGCCAACGGCTTCTGGACCTTGATCGTCGCGCAGCTGTTTCTGACCTATTCACGCGGAGTGTTCTGGCCCGCCTCGCAGTCGATTGCCGCATCCCTGCCAGGCGAACGCGCCGTGCATCTGGGACGGCTCAACGCGCACATGAGCATCGGACAGATATCCGGTACAGCGCTGGCTGGCGTTCTGGTGATGATGTTCGGTTATGCCGGTACGTTTGCCGTGTTTGCGGGCGTTGCCGCCCTGGCAATGGCCGCCGCCGCCACCCTGCCGTCCGTCCACCCGCCCGGCGAGCATGCCCCGGCCTTCGGGGTGCACTTCGGACCTTTGCTGCGTCGGCGTGCAATCTGGTTCGCGCTGCTGGCCGCCTTCCTGTGCGCGCAGCCGGTATCGCTCGCGCAATCGTTCTTTCCCATCCTGTTGCGCGACCTCGGATTCGCCGAAGGTGCCGTGGGGCCGCTGCTTGCGCTGCGTCCGCTAGGCGCCGCCGCGGCGGCGCTGCTGCTTGCCCGGATGCTCGGATCACGGGCCGGCATGCCACTCGCGCTTGGTGCCGGATGCGCCCTCGCCGTGCTTTTGTACGCGGCCCCGCTTGCCACCCAGGGACTGTCCGCGGGAACGCTGATCGCCCTGATCGGCGTGGCCTCCGGAATGCTGCTGGTGTACTACCAACTGGTCGTGGCGAGCGCGGCGCCGGCCCATGCACGCGGATCGGCTCTGGCCATCGGCGGTATGGGCTGGGGACTGTCCCATCTGACTGGGCCATTCTTCGTCGGCGTGATCGCCCAACGACACGGCTTGCCGACCGCGTTCCAGCTGTGGGCAGGATTCACGCTGCTGTTGGCGCTTGCGCTGGTGCCAGCCTACCGCTGGGCACGACAGGACCTGACCGAGCAGCATTGACGCCCGGCCAACGGGCATCGCACGCTTGATGCTCGCCCATGCCGGCTTGAACCGGACCCACCCCTGACCGCGCCGGATAGCCTGCATCTTGACTCCTGACACCGCCACCACACCGGGCCTTGCGGTCTCCATAAGACAGCTCGGCAGCTATTTTCATCGGGCCTTTCGGCTCGCCATCACCACCAATCCGCGCCTGGCGCTGCTGCTGGCCGGCTGCACCCTGATGGCCGGCGTGCTGCCGGCCGGCATGGCCTGGGTCGGCAAGCTGATCATCGATGGCGTGATAGCGGCGGCGGCCGGCACTGCCGACGCACAAGCGGTGGTGCAGCTGATCGGCGTGGAGGCTCTGC
This sequence comes from Immundisolibacter sp., assembly GCF_041601295.1. Taxonomy (NCBI): domain Bacteria; kingdom Pseudomonadati; phylum Pseudomonadota; class Gammaproteobacteria; order Immundisolibacterales; family Immundisolibacteraceae; genus Immundisolibacter; species Immundisolibacter sp. The sequence continues at coordinate 13,224 of NZ_JBFIII010000014.1, read as the reverse complement.
TGGTGGCCCTGATCGCGGCCGCGCAGCGCGGCATCGCGCTGTGCGAGTCGCTGCTGCGGGCACAACTGGGCTACCGCGTGAACGACATGATCCTGGCCAAGGCGTTGACGCTGGAGCTGGCGCAGTTCGAGGATTCGGAGTTCTACGACAAGCTCAGCCGCGCCCGGCGCGACGCCTCCACCCGACCGCTGAACCTGGTCCGTCAGAGTTTCGGCTTGCTGCAGAACCTCATCTCGCTGGCCAGTTACGCGGTGCTGTTGTCGCAATTGTCCGTGCTTGCCGTGGGCGTGTTCCTGCTGGCCGGGCTGCCTGCATTCCTGGCTGAGGCGAAGTTCTCGGGGGAGGCGTTTGCGCTGTTCCGCTGGCGCTCGCCCGATACCCGGATGCAGATTTATCTGGAAACCGTGCTGGCGCGCGAGGACCACGCCAAGGAGGTCAAGGTCTACGGTCTCGGCCGGCGCATCCTGGACCGCTACGGCGATATCTTTCGCAAGCTGTACCGGCGCGACCGCAATCTGGCCCTGCGGCGCGAAAGCTGGGGTTTTCTGCTGGGCCTGCTCGGTACCTTGGCACTGTACGGCGGTTATGGCTGGGTGGCATTGCAGGCAGTGGCGCAGCGCATCAGCCTGGGCGAGATGACTATGTACCTGCTGCTGCTGCGTCAGGGGCAGGCGGCGGTCACGGCCAGTCTGTCGGCACTCGGCGGCCTGTACGAGGACAACCTGTACCTGACCAATCTGTACGAGTTCCTGGAACAGCCGGTGCCGGAGGCGAGCGGTCGCACCCCGACCGGCGTGGCGCCGGGCGACGGCATCCGTTTCGAGGGTGTTTCGTTCCGCTACCCGGGCGCCACCGGCGACGCCGTCAGTGGCATCGATCTGCATCTTGTGCCTGGCTGCAGTCTGGCGCTGGTGGGCGACAACGGCGCCGGCAAGACCACGCTGATCAAACTGCTCACGCGCCTGTACCGGCCGACTCAGGGGCGCATCCTGCTGGACGGCACGCCGCTGGACGCCTGGGACGAGGCGACCTTGCGCCAGCGCATTGCGGTGGTGTTCCAGGACTTCAACCGCTACCAGTTCACGGTCGGCGAGAACATCGGCGCCGGTGACGTACACCATATGGTGGATGAGCCCCGCTGGCGCCAGGCAGCCGCCGACGGTTTGGCAGCGCCCTTTGTGGAAGCCCTGCCCGGCCAGTACCGGGCACAGCTCGGCAGCTGGTTCAAGGGCGGCCGGGAACTGTCCGGCGGGCAGTGGCAAAAGCTCGCCCTGTCACGCGCCTTCATGCGTCGCGAGGCGGACATCCTGGTTCTGGACGAACCCACCGCGGCCATGGACGCGCAGGCCGAGGCCGATGTTTTCGAGCACTTCCGGCGCCTGGCGGCGGACCGCATGGCGATCTTGATCTCACACCGATTCTCGACCGTACGTATGGCGGACGAGATCCTGGTGATGCGCGATGGCGCCATTACCGAACGCGGCACCCACGCAGCGCTGGTGGCCAAGGGCGGCCACTACGCGCGCCTGTTTGCGCTGCAGGCGGCGGGATATCGATGACCACCGGCCAGGGATCCTGTCAGGGGCGCGGGCTTTTGCCATAATGCCCCGCGCCGCCATAAACGGGCGTTAGGAATGTGCCGAGGACTTTGGCGCTTCCGTCGGAAAAGGACTTCGGAGGGGACACAGATGGGTGCAAGAAAGTCACGTTGGCTGGCGGCAGTCGCGGCAGTGTTCCTGTGCGGCGCCATTGCGCAGGCGGCACCCGGCGCGGTGGACGGTGCGCGCATCATCGACGCCGACAGCGAGCCCGGTAACTGGCTGGCGCACGGGCGCACCTATGGCGAGCAGCGCTTCAGCCCGCTGGACACCATCAACGACGGCAACGTCAGCGGCCTGAAGCTGGCCTGGTATTACGACACCGGCACCAAGCGCGGCCTGGAGGCCACACCCATCGTGGTGGATGGCGTCATCTACACCACCGGCGACTGGAGCCGGGTGTACGCCGTGGATGCTGCCACCGGCAAGCAGCTGTGGGCCTATGACCCGAAGGTCCCGCGCGAGTGGGGCGCCAAAGCCTGCTGCGACGTGGTGAACCGCGGCGCGGCGGTGTGGAAAGGCCGTGTCTACGTCGGCACCATCGACGGGCGCCTGGTCGCACTGGACGCCGGCACCGGCAAGCTGGCCTGGGAAACGCTCACTATCGACCGGTCCAAGCCCTACTCGATTACCGGCGCGCCGCGCATCGTCAAGGACAAGGTCGTCATCGGCAACGGTGGTGCCGAGTTCGGCGTGCGCGGCTATGTGTCCGCCTACGACGCCGCCACCGGCAAGCTCGCCTGGCGTTTCTGGACCGTACCGGGCGATCCGACCAAGGGTTTCGAGTCGCCCGACATGGAAATGGCGGCCAAGACCTGGAACGCAGCCGCCGAGTGGTGGAACGTGGGCGGGGGCGGGGGCACGGTATGGGATTCCATGGCCTACGACCCCGAGCTCGACCTGCTCTACGTGGGTGTTGGCAACGGCGCGCCGTGGAACCGCTGGGTGCGCAGCAAGGGCGAAGGCGACAACCTGTTCCTGTCGTCCATCGTGGCGCTGAATCCGGACACCGGCCGCCACGTATGGCATTACCAGACCACGCCTGGCGAGACCTGGGACTACACCGCCACCCAGCACATGATCCTGGCCGACATCGACATCGGCGGGCAGCCGCGCAAGGTCATCATGCAGGCGCCCAAGAACGGCTTTTTCTACGTGCTGGACCGGGCCACCGGGCAGTTCATTTCCGCCGAGAACTACGTCCGGGTGACCTGGGCCAGCCACGTCGATCCGGCCACCGGCAGGCCGGTAGAGACCGATCCGAACCAGTACCGCGACGAGAAGAAGCTCACCTTCCCGGCGCCGTTTGGCGGCCATAACTGGCAGCCTATGTCCTACAGCCCGCGCACTGGCCTGGTCTACATCCCGGCCATGGAGTTGCCGTTCACATTCGCGCAGGAAAAGGACTTCAAGTTCGGCCGCAACCCCTGGAACATGGCCGTGGACATGGCCGCGGCCATGCCCCCGGCGGACACCGACCCGGTGCTGGTCAACAAAGTGTTGCGCGCGCTCGCCAAGGGCCACATCAGCGCCTGGGATCCGGCCACGCAAAAAGAAGTCTGGCGCGTGCAGCACGACGGGCCATGGAATGGCGGCATGCTGAGCACCGCCGGCAACCTGCTGTTCCAGGGCACCGCCAAGGGCGAACTGGTGGCCTACCGCGCCGATACCGGCGACCGGCTGTGGAGTGCCAGCACGCAATCGGGCATCGTCGCGCCGCCGGTCAGCTACACGGTGGACGGCGAGCAGTACGTCGCCGTGATGGTCGGCTGGGGCGGAGCGCTTGGTTTGGCCGGCGGCATCGCGCCACGGGAAGGCGACGTCGTTGGCGGTCGCATGCTCGCGTTCAAGCTCGGCGGCACGGCTCAGTTGCCGCCTGCGCCACCGCCCGCGCCGTTGCCCGAACCGCCACCGCAAACCGCATCCCCGCAGATCGTGCGGCAGGGTCACGGGCTATACCATACGTACTGCTCGGTTTGCCACGGCATGAATGCCGAGGCGGGCGTGGTCGCCGATCTGCGCTACATGCAGCCGGCCACCCATGAACTGTTCAATGGCATCGTACTCGACGGCCTGTACAAGGACCTCGGTATGGTCGGTTGGTCCAAGTACCTGAAAGCCGACGATGCCGACGCCATCCACGCCTACTTGATTGAGCGCGCCCACGACGCCAAACGCGAACAGGCCGGCGGCTGGTGGCTGACGATCAAGGATTTTGTGTACGGCGTGATCGGCAGGATCGCCGCCTGGTTTATCACCCTCAGCGCCTGATCATCGTGACTCTGCGTCTGCACCGCCGCCTCGCGGCGGCCGCGCTTGTCTGTGCCGCCGCCGCACCGACGACAGGCAGTCATGCCCGGAATGACCCGGTCGACACGCCGGTTTCCCCCAAGCTGGTGATCGTGGTCGAGGCGCCGCGGGACATTTCCCTGTGGACCGCCGCTGGCAGCGGCAGCACCATCAGCGGGGCTGACATCCAGCGCGCTCGGCCGACCCACGCCAACGAGCTGTTCGGGCGCGTACCGGGCACCTGGATCAGCCGCGGTGACGGTCAGGAGAGCCTCACCGCCATCCGCTCGCCGGTGCTAACCGGCGCCGGCGCCTGTGGCGCCTTTCTGTTCATGGAAGACGGCATCCCCATCCGGCCGGCCGGTTTTTGCAACGTCAACAACCTGTTCGAGCTGAACTTCGCCCAGGCCGCCCGGGTTGAGGTTGCCCGCGGGCCGGCCGGTGGGCTTTACGGCGCCAACGCGCTGCATGGCGCCATCAACGTCATCTCCCCGCGTCCAGGCCCACGGCCCCTGATGTTTGAGCTGGAAACCGGGCCGGACGACACCGCCATCGGCCAGGTCTCCTATGGCACGCAGCATTGGCGCCTGGATGCCCAGGGACAGAGCACCAGCGGCTACCGCGACGCGGCGGATCTGGGCGAGCAGAAGCTCGGCCTGGGCCACCTGACCGATATCGGCCGCTGGCAGGTGGAGTCGCACCTTTCGGCCACTAACCTGAATCAGGAAACGGCAGGCTTTATTTTTGGCAAGAATGCCTACCGCAATGCGGGGCTACGCCGCGACAATCCCAACCCGGAGGCCTACCGGGACGCTTCATCCCTGCGCATGCACAGTGCCTGGCGCGCGACCGTCGGCGAGCATTCGGTGCTGTCCATCACACCTTATGCCCGTTGGTCGCGGATGGATTTTCTGCAGCACTTCCTGCCGGGGCAACCGACGGAAGAAAACGGCCAGCGCAGCGCCGGGGTGATCCTTGACCTGCGCCAGCCGCTGGGCAACGGCGGCGAATGGCGCTGGGGCGCGGCCGCCGAGTACGCAAAAGGGTTCCTGCAGGAAGTGCAGGCCGGTCCGGTGACGGAGGGCTCGGCCTTCCTCAAGGCCACCCGCCCGGCCGGCGTGCACTACGACTTCGAGGTTGCGTCCCGCATGGTGGCGTTATGGCACGCCATCGACCTGCCGCTGGACGATGCACAGCACTGGCACGTGCTGCACAGCCTGCGCGCCGAGCGCCTGGACTACGACTACGACAACCAGACCCTGACCGGCAACACCCGTGACGACGGCACCTCCTGCACCTTCGGCGGCTGCCTGTTCAACCGTCCGGCGGACCGCACGGACCACTTCAACAACCTGGCCGGCCGGGTCGGCCTACGTTATGGCGCCCCGGCCACCGGCCAGTGGCACGGCGCCTACTCGGTTGCCTTTCGCCCTCCCCAGGTAACCGAGCTTTACCGCCTGCAGCGCGGCCAGAGCGCGGCCGATCTGAATTCGGAGCGCCTCAGCGGCGTCGAACTGGGCTACCGGCGCGCCTGGAGCGACGCGCAGATCAGCCTTACCGCGTTTGGCATGCGCAAGACGCACTTCATCTTCACGGACGCCGCCGGCTTCAACGTCAGCGACGGGCGCACCAAACATTTCGGGCTGGAAACCGAGGCCAGCTGGCGGCCTGCCCGTCGCCACGAGCTGCATCTTTCCGCCAGTCTGGCGCGCCACCGGTACGCGTTCGATCGCGCCGCGAGCGGCGGCGAGATCATCAAAAACGGCAACGAAATCGACACCGCTCCACCGTTCATGGCCAACGCCCGCTGGTTGTATCAACCGCGTCGGGACCTGACCCTGGAACTCGAGGGCATTCGCATGGGCCCGTATTACCTGGACCCCGCCAATACCGCCCGCTACCCCGGCCACAGCCTGCTGAACCTGCGCGCTGACTGGGCCACAAGCACCAAGACGACCCTGTTCGCCCGCATCACCAACCTCACCGACCACGATTACGCAGAGCGGGCTGATCTGGCGTTCGGCAATTACCGCTACTTCCCCGGCCTGCCGCGACGCCTGTTTGTGGGCATTGAGTGGACACCCTGACGGGCCGCCATACCTTTCGACGCCGTTGTTGTTCGAGTCAACGCGGGCGAACCCGGAGCCGGACCCCGCCGAATCCCGGACAAACCAAGCGCATCTGAACCTGCCTGGGCAGCGTCTCGCGCCGATGGCACTAAAGACCGAGTGCGGCGTTCCGTGGCATGTAAAGTCTGGGCATGATGAAACCCATAGGCAACCAACCAAAGCCAGCTGGTCCGAACGTTGGATTCGGTCGCATGTGGCGGTGGGGCACGATAAGACAGACAGCACATGTCTGCTTCACGACCATCGCCGTGGTCGGTGTGTCGACCATGCTGACCGGTTTCGTCTGGTGGGCGATAGGTGGCTTACCGGACATCGACGTAAACCACATACGCCGCGCTTACTGGACGCTGCGCACGGCCCTGATTGATGAAGTCCTGACCAATCCTTACCTGTATCTGGGGGTAAGTGCGGTTCTGGCCTTGGAACTGCTCGTCCCGGCGCGAGAGAACCAAAACGTGTTCTCGTTTGGACTGCGGATGGATGCGGTCTATAGCTTGCTTCTGATAGCCTTCAGAATCGTGCTGTTGCCGATCTACTTGATATTTCTCGAACAGGTATATCGAAATTACCTGGCATTTCTGACCATCGACCTGTCATCACCATGGCCTTGGCACATCCGTTTCTTTCTCGGATATCTCGCCGTCGATTTTATCGGATGGCTCCATCACGTCGTCCGGCATAAGGTCAAGGTTTTTTGGGCGTTTCACATTGTACACCATTCCCAGCGCGAGCTGAATGTCTTCACAAACGACCGCGTGCATCCGGTGGACTACCTCATCGCCCGGACTGTGCGCTTCATCCCGTTCCTGATGCTACAGACTTCATTTGACCTGATTCTTGCCTATCTTTTCTTCCACGAACTCCACGATCGATTGAATCACAGCAACGTGAAGACGAATCTCGGCCTCCTCAGATATATCTTCGTCACGCCACAATCCCATCGTATCCACCATTCGATTCACCCTGGACACATCGACCGCAACTTCGGCGTTTCTCTGAGCATCTGGGACCGACTTTTCCGGACGCAATACCGTCGCTATGACGAGTACCCGGATACAGGCGTTCCATATACGGATTTTCCGAATGAAGAAAGCGGACGGCGTTTCGGCATCATCTATTACCTCGCCGCACAGTTCGCGTATCCATTCCAGCGGATTTGGCGATCGAGGCGGCGAACGCTGTTCAGTGCCTTGCCCATCGCAAGATGATTCAGCGGCCTTTTTAAACGGCTACTTTCGCTCCGGCACCGACTGGCGTTTGCCTGCTGCGACCGCGCTCGGATATCCCCCCAACCCAAAAGGCAAAGGCACCTCGTCCGGACTACGTTTTCGCATCACCCGCGGTCAGCGGCGCTCAACAAACGCAACCACTCGCGGAAAATAGCCGGCAGGTGAGTTTCGTCCTGAAAGCTGGGACTGCTTTGCACCGGCTGGATGCCCAGTCCAGCGGCCAGGGCATCAGCGCCGGGCTGTGCGCGACCCACGCCGCGGGCATAGGACTGCGGGCCGGTACTGGCGGCGCCCGCAAAGCCCGTCTGGCTGGCCTCGAACTCGGTCAGATCGTCCGGGGTCGCCAGGCCGGTGGCATTGAAGAAATCCTCAAACTGGCGCACCCGCAGTTGGCGGGCCTGCGGCGTCTCGCCACGGGGTGCCAGGCAGTAGACGCGGACTTGCGTCAGATCCGGAGCCAAGGGCCGAAACACGCGAATCTGGGTCGATGTCTGATCCATCAGAAACATGTTCGGAAACAGCAGCATATTGCGGATACGGTCGATCATCCAAGCGGTCTTGGCGGCGCCGAACTGTTCCGTCAGGCGTGGCCGCTGGGCGGCCAGCGGGCGATTTTCCGGCTGTGCCACGCCCGACCAGGCCAGGACGTGACCGCTGCCAAGATCGTAGGCGCCGCTGGCCTGCTCCATGATGCGGTCGTCGGCGATGGACTTGACCGGGTCGACCGCGCCCTCGGCCACACGGCGCATCACCATGCCGATGTAATTCGCATGGACGGTGCTGACGTGATAACCGTCCAGACCGTTCTCGGCATGCACTTTCCAGTTGCCGCGAAAGGTGTAGGTTGAGCTGCCACGCAGCACTTCCAGGCCATCCGGCGACTGGTCTACCAGCGCGTCGATGACGCCTTTGGCCGCCGCGAGGTGCTCCTGCAAACCCGCCACGTCCGCGTTCAGGGAGCCGAACAGGAAGCCCCGGTAGCTCTCCAGACGCGGCAGCGCGGTCAGGTCGCGCCCGCGCTCGGTAAACGCGGCTGGGTAAGCCCCGAGCGCCTGGTCCTTGACCTCCACGTTGCGGCCCTGATTGTCGAACACCCAGCCGTGGTAGGCGCAGGTCAGGAATTTGGCATTGCCGCGGCTGGTCCGGCACAACTTGGCACCGCGATGAGCGCAGGCGTTGATGAAACCCCGCACCTGACCATCGGCGCCGCGCATCAGCACTACCGGCCGGCGGCCCATGTGGGTAGCGAGCCAGTCCCCTGGACGCGGCACCTGGCTTTCGTGGGCCAGATACAACCAGGTGCCCTCGAAGATGTGCGCCAGTTCCAGTTCGAACAGCGCCGGGTCGGTGAAGATACGCCGGTCGACGGCGAACGCGCCGTCATCGGCCCCCTCGTGGATATACGACGCCGGGCTGGCCAGTGTCGGCAAGTCTGTCGGTTTGTTCATGAGGGCTTCTCCTTGCAGGTTTCCCAAGGGATCGGTGCGCTATGTATCGAGTGCTACCCAGTTATAGAAGTTCTGGGGGACACGGGAGCGCGGGACTATTATCGTGGTGATTTCCGATTTCCCGCCCGCACCTGAGGAACACAATAGATGGCCAATGTACCTGCTCCCGGCTTCGTCGATGTCATGCGCAGCCGCCAGCCCGAGGTGGGCGACGCCGTAGCCCAGTTGTTCGCCGCCGCCTTCGCGCCCGGCGAACTGCCACTCAAGATCAAGCTGCTGATCGCGCTGGGCATCGACGCCGCCGGGCGGCACCCCAACGGTTGCCTGCATATCGCCGACATGGCCCGCCAAGCGGGCGCCACCGAGCGCGAACTCGACGAAGCGCTCGGCGTCATCGCCGCCCTGTGCGGTACCGGTGGCCTGGCCACCGCGTCGGGTGTCTTCCACGAAATGCGCGGCGCGGGCTTCGGTAGCCTGTAAGCCGCAGCTTGTCACAGTCGCGCGAGGTCGCCATGAACAACACCATCACTCCCTTTGCCATCCACGTCGATGATGCAGTCATCGCGGACCTGCACCGTCGTCTTGCCGACACCCGCTGGCCGGAACAGGAAACCGTCGACGACTGGTCCCAGGGCGCGCCGCTGGCGTACGTGCAGGACGTGTGCCGCTACTGGCGGGAAGGCTACGACTGGCGCGCCAGCGAACGGCGCCTGAATCGCTTCGACCAGTTCATGACCAAGCTCGACGACCTCGACATCCACTTCATTCACCAGCACTCGCCGCACCCGCAGGCGAAGCCGCTGCTGATTACCCACGGCTGGCCCGGCTCCATCGTCGAGTTTCACAAGGTGATCGAACCGCTGGTAGACCCGGTCGCTCACGGCGGCAACGCGGCCGATGCCTTCCACGTCGTCTGCCCTGCCCTGCCCGGCTACGGCTTTTCCGGCAAGCCGGCGCACACCGGCTGGGGTATCGAGAAGATCGCCGGGGCGTGGAACGCCCTGATGCTCCGACTCGGCTATCCCACCTATTTCGCCCAGGGCGGCGACTGGGGCGCCGCGGTCACCGCCTCGATTGGCCAGCAAAACCTGGGCAACTGTCAGGCCATCCACATCAACATGCCGATCGTGGAGCCGGACCCGGCCACCATGCACGACCTGTCGTCCCTGGAGCAGGGCGCCCTGGCCGCCATGCAGTACTACGTCGACAAGGACTCCGGCTACTCGAAACAGCAAAGCACCCGCCCGCAGACGCTGGGTTACGGCCTGGTCGACTCACCCAGCGGCCAGGCGGCGTGGATTCTGGAAAAGTTCTGGGCCTGGACCGATTGCGACGGCCACCCGGAAAACGTGCTGACCCGCGACGAAATGCTCGACAACATCATGCTGTACTGGTGCACGGCCAGCGCCGCGTCGTCTGCCAGGCTGTACTGGGAAAGCTTCAGCAGCCTGTCGCGGTTTGAAATCGAGCTGCCGACCGGCGTCAGCATCTTTCCGAAGGAAATCTTTCGCGCCTCCCGGCGCTGGGCCGAGCGCCATTACAGCAATTTGATTCACTGGAACGAGCTGGACAAGGGTGGGCATTTCGCCGCCCTGGAACGCCCACAGGTGTTCGTGGACGAAGTGCGCGCCTGCTTTCGCTCGCAGCGCTGAATTTCAAGCCATGTAGCCTGGATGCAGCGCAGCGAAGTCCGGGTCTTCATCACCCATGGTGAACTACCGCCGCGCCACCGTCCCCGGAGCAAGCTATTTCTTCACGGTCACCCTGCGGGACCGCCGCTCAGGCATTCTGGTTGAGCAGATCGCAGCCCTTCGCGAAGCCCTGCAAACCACCAGGCGAGCGAGGCCGTTTCGCATCGACGCGATGGCCGTGTTGCCCGATCACATTCACGCCATCTGGACCCTGCCGCCGGACGATCAGGATTATTCCGGGCGCTGGCGTGCGATCAAGGCGGGCTTTACCCGAGCCATGCGCGAACGCGGAGTGCCTCTGCACGCCGACCGGAAAGGGGAATACGGCCTGTGGCAGCGCCGATTTTGAGAGCACCTGATTCGGGACGACACGGACTTCGCCCGTCATGTCGATTACATCCACTTCAACCCGGTCAGGCACGACCTGGTCGAGCGGCCCGTGGACTGGCCTTGGACATCCCTGCACAGATACATCCGGCAGGACATTGTTCCGCCCGACTGGGCCGCCAATATAGACGAGGGCCGATTCGGGGAGTAATCGAACCCCGGATTCCGCTGCGCTGCATCCAGGCTACGTTTGGATTTCTTTTTCCATGGCGTGTGGACGCTGGACATGGCCTGGTGCGTCGGTACCAACGGGTGTCTACTCAGTCCGATGATAGATGTAGCCTGGATGCAGCGTAGCGGAATCCGGGAGAATCCCCCATGGCCAGCCAACACCAAATCACCGTCGGCAGTAGCGCAAGTTAAAAGAGCATTTGGAAAATCCATGCCAGATCATTGTCCCGCCCAATCGGGACGTAAAAGGAGCGGTCGATTATGGGAATGACGGAACCCCGGATTCCGCTACGCTTCATCCAGGCTACGTTTTTCTGTTCAGGGTAAGCAGATACCCGCCGGTAGCAACGCACCAGGCAATGCCCAGCGTCCACAGGCCGTGGGAAAAAAAGTGCGCACCACGCAATTGCTGGCCTATGTCGAAGACCAGACCAAGCGCCAGCCCAAATGCCAGGCCATACCACCGGTACCGCGGGGAGACAACGCGAAAGTAGTAATAAAGCGCCACCCACGCATAGGCACTGCTGGCGTGGCCGGCTGGAAAACAGACGCCAGCCTCCTTACCGGGCGGCAAGGGCGAAAAGATGGGCACGTAAGCCAGCTCCCCGCCATAGCGCGACAAGTCCCATGGGCAGGTGACGTGCGTGAGATGCCGGAGCAGGGACACCGTCAGCGTGGTAACGGCAAAGCAGGCCAACAAGTACAGGTCAGCGGCACGCTGGCGTTCGCGACCTGCCCGCCAATCACGGATGATCAACCCGACCACTGCCAAGACCAGCAGTTGCACCAGATGACGTCCATATTCGTGGACGATGGTGGAGGTCAGAACGTGCCTTTTTAGCGCCCAGTGATCGCCTTCCAGGCGATACAGAAAATCGGCGAGCGCCAGGTCCCAGTGAAAATATTCGACCAGTCCGGCCACAACCAGGAACGCCAGTAGGGGATAAAGCAGGTGGGTCCTGAGCAAGCCGCAGTAGGGTGGGAAAAGCGCCGCGCGCCCACGCTGGTTTTCTGTCGAATTGACCGAGTTCACCCCCTATGCGCCGCCATCAAAGGCCCAGTGGTTCGAGACCCGTTCATTTGTTTGCGCACAATTGAGACACGTTGCCAGCCGTAACAACATCCGCGTGGGCACTCTGCGCTCTGCCCATCCCACGGCTCGCTATTTGTTTAGGAAAAGCAACCATCGTGAGGCATAACGCCGACCATCAGCCGCGCCGCTTTTTGGCGTCGGCTGGATGGGCTGGTTATGCCGCAATGCCTTCAACAATAAGATGACTTACGTCGGTTCGCTGGCTTGCATGCTCGAACGTAATTGCACAGACGTTGCCAGTTGCGTCGACATCAAGAATAGTGTTCTCATCGAGATCTTTGGACTCCGCTATGCCACTAGCGCGGAACTCGATATATAGCGTATCGGTGTCTTCGAAGTAGCTGACTTTCATTGCTTATACCCTCTATCAAAAAATGCGTTGTGCACGGTTTCTCCGTCCGGCAACAGGATTACTCGCAGATACCGATTTTCCATTCCTTCAATTCTAGCCCATCGCCTTATTCGAGCGTCTGCCTGTATGCGCTCTTTCTCAGGGAATTGGACAACGTGCTGAATCCATTCGTCCTTGATTATCTCTCGATCCGGCCTAACCCGGGTCACCTGGAAGTATTTCGTTGTCTTCACTGCCGTTGTTCCTTTTCGGCATAACGCCAAGCTAAGGGGTGCGCCGCTTTTGGTGCGTCCCAGCGAACAAAGTGAGCGTTCTTGAGCGCCATGTTAGGCCTAGTGTTTCCAGTAAGTTTTGCCTGGAGCAATTTTTACTGAACTTGGTTTAGAAAAGGCGGTTTCAACCACGTGAGGATTACCTACCACGCTCATCCAAACACTGAATACTGCGAGTGCAACCACAATGCCAATGAGTTTCGCCATGCTGCCTCCTATAAGCCCGCTGTTGGGTGGAGGCCTCGGCCGTAAACCATCGTCCCCCACATGCAACGCGTGCCCCAAGCTGGCAAGCAGGGCGCCAATGGTCACACGGAATCGATGGGTTTCGCTGCGCCCCGCCCATCCTGCCGCTGCGACCGTATCCCGTCACGTCACCCCGCCCGTGTTCTCATCCGTCGCCTTCACGCGGCGCAGTTTGGCGGCTTCGCCAATTTCGTAATGCCGGCCTTCGACGGCCATCTGCGCTTCGGTTTCGCATTGCTCTGACCAGAAACCAAGGTCGTAGCCGTGCCAGGGTTTTTTCAGTTCCAGGGCCGGCAGGCCGAGTTCCTGCCAGCGCTGG
>NZ_JBFIII010000013.1 GCF_041601295.1 Immundisolibacter sp. | reverse complement strand
GGGGTTCAGGTCCGCTATCACAGCATCATCTATGAGGCTATTGATGAGGTAAAGCTGGCCCTGGGCGGCCTGCTGGAGCCGGAGATCAAGGAAAACATCCTGGGTCTGGCCGAGGTGCGTGAGGTCTTTCGCTCTGCCAAGCTGGGCGCGGTCGCCGGCTGTATCGTGGCCGACGGCGTGGTACGCCGACGCTGCCCGATTCGGGTACTGCGGGCCAACGTGGTGATCTTCGAGGGCGAGCTTGAGTCCCTGCGTCGGCATAAGGATGACGTCAACGACGTCCGAGCCGGGACCGAGTGTGGCATCGCGGTCAAGCAGTACGATGACGTGCGTGTCGGCGATCAGATCGAGTGCTACGAGCGCATCAAGGTCGAGCGCACGCTGTAACGGTCATGGAAGGCATCGACCGTACCCGGCGTGTGGCGGAAGCCATTGCACACGAATTGCCGGCAGCGCTGCGCGAGGTCAACGACCCGCGCGTTACCGGCATGATTACCGTGCACACGGTGGTCGTGAGTCGTGACCTTGGGGTGGCCAAGGTGCGCTTTGGCGTGGTCGGGGAGGCCGACGCCGCGGCGGTAGCGATCGGCCTGCGACATGCAGCCGGTTTTTTGCGCCGGCGCCTGGCTTCGGTGCTGCGTTTGCGGCGCATGCCCGAGCTTCGCTTCGAACTGGAAACACCACCCGTGGTGGAAGACCTGTTGCGCCGTATTGCGGTGGAGGGGCGCGCCTCTTGAGTCGCCGTCGCGGGCGCCCGGTCAGCGGCGTTCTGCTTCTGGACAAGCCGACCGGACTGTCCTCGAACCAGGCACTGCAAGCGGCGCGCCGCTTGTTTGATGCCTCCAAGGCCGGCCATACGGGCACCCTGGATCCGTTGGCCACTGGCTTGCTGCCGGTGTGCTTTGGCGAGGCGACCAAGGTGACGCAGTTCCTGCTCGGGGCGGACAAGACCTACCGCGCGCGCGCGCGTCTGGGTGTGACCACCCGCAGCGGTGATAGCGATGGCGAGTGGCTTAGCGAACGCCCAGTGGCGGTGGACGAGGCAGGCGTGATCGCGGCATTGGCGGCCCACACCGGCGACCTGATGCAGGTGCCCTCCATGTATTCAGCGCTCAAGCATGGCGGAGAGCGCCTCTACGCCCTGGCGCGTCGCGGCGAGGTGGTGGAGCGCCCGGCGCGCGCAGTGCGTATCAGCCGTTTGCAATTGCTCAGCCTGGCCGGTGATGAGATGGAACTTGAACTGGACTGCTCCAAAGGCACCTATGTGCGCAGCTTGGTCGAGGATTTGGGCGAAGCCCTCGGTTGCGGTGCTCATGTGGTCGCGCTGCGACGCTTGCGGGTCGGCGCGCTCGATGTTTCGCAGGCACAGACGCTGGAGCAGTTGCGCGAGGTCGCCAGCGCCGGTGTGGCAGCGCTGGACGCGCAGCTGGTGCCCATCGGACAGGCACTGGCACACTTGCCACAGGTGCAACTGTCGGAGGCAGACGCCGACTCCTTACAACGTGGGCAGGCGCTGGCCCTGATGCAGCCGCTTGCCGATGGTTGGGTGGCGGTGTTCACGCAGGGGCGGGCATTCGTAGGTATGGCCGAGGCCGCGGCGGGCCAATTACTGCCGCGCCGGCTGGTGAGCCAAGCTGATGAGCCACGGCATGGCCCTGATCGGGCGGAAACTGTCGGACATGGTTGAGCTTGACACGGGGCGGCAGGTACAATCCGCCGTTTCCCCAAAGATCATCAGTGGCGTCTTTTGCCCGGAGTAATCGCCCCCATGTCGCTTAATGTCGAAAAAACAGCCGATCTGGTGAAGTCCTATGGCCGTACTGCCAACGACACCGGGTCGGTCGAAGTCCAGGTGGCGTTGATCTCGGCGCGCCTTGACCAACTCAACGATCACTTCAAGCTGCACCGCCAGGATCATCACTCGCGCCAGGGTTTGCTGCGCTTGGTGGCCCAGCGGCGCAAGCTGCTCGATTACCTGAAGCGTTGCGACAGTGGCCGTTATCGGACGCTCGTCGAGCGGCTCGGTCTACGCCGCTGAGGCGACCTGATGTTCCCGCCGGGAGCATCGCAGTCCAGCCGCTGGGCGGCTTGGATATGACAGTTCAATGCAAGGGAAGAAAGCTACGTGAAATTTATCCGTAAAGAAGTCCAGCTAGGCAAGCATCTGCTGACCCTGGAAACCGGCGAAATTGCCAAGCAGGCCTACTCCGTGATGGCCCGCATGGGCGACACCATGGTGCTGGTGGCAGTCACCGCCAGCAAAGGCATAAGGCCCGGGCAGGATTTCTTCCCGCTGACGGTGGATTTTATCGAGCGCACCTATGCCGCAGGACGTATCCCGGGCGGCTTCTTCAAGCGCGAGGGCCGGCCGACCGAGAAGGCCATCTTGACGTCCCGTTTGATTGACCGAGCCATGCGCCCGCTGTTTCCGAAGGGTTTCTACAACGAAGTGCAGGTAGTCCCTACGGTACTGTCAGCCGACGACGAGATCGATCCTGATATCCCAGCCCTGATTGGCGCCTCGGCGGCGCTGATGCTGTCCGGCTTGCCGTTCAAGGGGCCAGTGGCGGCTACCCGCGTCGGTTACAAGGATGGCGCCTATGTGATCAACCCCACCTACAAGGAAACCGCCGAGTCGGACCTTAACCTGGTGGTGGCGGGCACTGCCGACGGCGTGATCATGGTTGAGTCGGAAGCCAAAATGCTGTCCGAAGAGGTGATGCTGGAAGGTGTGCTGGCCGGACATCGTGCGTTCCAGCCGGTGCTTCAGGCCATTCTTGAGCTGGTCGCCGAGGCAGGCGTGCAGCCTTGGCCGTGGACGCCTCCGGAAAAGGATCTTGATCTGGAGGCGGCAGTCAATTCGGCTGTCGAGCATGTGCTGGTCGAGGCTTATTCGATTCCCGAAAAGCAGGCTCGGCAGGACGCCGTGGCGCAAGCCCGCGAGCGCGTGACCCATCTCGCCGGCGACACTGGGGAGCGCGCGCAGGAAGTGCAAACGCTGTTCTCGGCGATCGAAAAGCGCATCGTGCGTGGCCGTATTGTTGACGGTAACCCGCGCATTGACGGTCGCACCACGCGCCAGGTACGCCCGATCACCATTCGTACCGGTGTATTGCCGCGTACCCATGGCTCGGCCCTGTTCACCCGCGGCGAGACGCAAGCCCTGGTGGTCACCACCTTGGGCACCGAGCGCGACGCACAGCTGATTGACGCCCTGGAAGGCGAGTTCCGCGACGGTTTCATGCTGCACTACAACTTCCCGCCTTATTGCGTCGGCGAGACGGGTCGAGTCGGCGCCACCAAGCGCCGCGAGATCGGCCATGGCCGGCTGGCCAAGCGCGCGTTGGCGGCCGTCGTGCCGGCCAAGACGGCATTCCCATACACGCTGCGGATCGTGTCCGAGATCACCGAGTCCAATGGATCAAGCTCCATGGCGACCGTGTGTGGTGGCAGCCTGTCACTGATGGATGCCGGTGTGCCGATCAGCGAGCCGGTGGCGGGTATCGCCATGGGCCTGATCATGGACGGCAGCCGCTTCGCGGTGCTGTCGGACATTCTGGGCGACGAGGATCACCTGGGCGACATGGACTTCAAGGTCGCCGGTACCACCACGGGTGTCACTGCCCTGCAGATGGACATCAAGGTCACCGGCATCACCGGCCAGATCATGCAGGCGGCGCTTGAGCAGGCCTGCGAAGGCCGGCTGCACATCATTGGTGAAATGGCAAAAGCCCTGGCCAAACCGCGCGAGGAAATGTCCGACTACGCGCCGCGCATCCTGACCGTGCACATCCACCCGGACAAGATCCGTGATGTCATTGGCAAGGGCGGGGTCACGATCCGTGGCATCACCGAGCAGACTGGCACCACCATCGATATTGACGATGACGGCACGGTGCGCATCGCTTCGGTAGACCGGGCCGCAGCCGAGGAGGCGCGTGGCCTGATCGAGCGCATCACCGCCGAGATTGAGGTCGGGATGGTATATGAGGGTCGCGTGGCGCGGTTGATGGATTTTGGTGCTTTCGTCACCATCCTGCCCGGTCGCGATGGCTTGCTGCACATCTCGCAGATATCCGACGAACGCGTCGAGAAGGTCAGTGACAAGCTGGCCGAGGGCGATGTGGTGCGGGTCAAGGTGCTAGAGGTGGACAAGCAGGGCCGTATTCGCCTGAGCATGAAGGCGTTGACCGAAGCCGCTTGAACGAGATCGATTTGCCCTGAACGGGGCGTGTAGTTTAAGAAGCCGGCGTGGGTCCGCCCCGCGCCGGCTTCCTTTGTTTTTGCCGCGGCTTTTTTGGTCCCTGGGCGCGGACGGGGTCGAGTGCTAGGTCGCGCCTAAACCGCGCAGGTCCTGTGCAACCTGTTCGCGCTCATCGTGCAGTGCTTGCGGTACGCGTGGCTCAAAGCCTTGCAGAAAGCTGCTGACCTGGTCCATTTCGTCCCGCCAGGCTTGTGGCTCGATCTCGGTCAGCTGCCGCATGTGGTCGTGCGACACGTCGAGGCCGGAAAGGTCGATATCGCCGTGCAAAGGCAAATTGCCGACCGGCGTTTCGTGCGCGCCGATGCTGCCCTGACAGCGGTCCAGAATCCATTTCAGGACACGCAGGTTCTCGCCGAAACCCGGCCACAGGAAACGGCCTTGTGCGTCGCGTCGGAACCAGTTGACCTGATAGATACCGGGTGCCTTGTTCAGCCGGGCACCCGTGGCCAGCCAATGTGACCAGTAATCGCCGAAGTGATAGCCACAGAACGGTTTCATGGCCATCGGATCGCGCCGCACAACACCGGTTTTGCCGGTGGCTGCAGCGGTAGTTTCGGAGGCCATCGAGGCACCCAGCAGCACACCGTGGCGCCAGTTTCTGGCCTCCAGCACCAGCGGTACCAGGGAGGCGCGCCGGCCACCAAAGATGATGGCCGAGATGGGGACTCCGGATGGCCGCTCGGCGGCATCGGACCAGGACTTGCATTGGCGGGCCGATACCGTGAACCGGGAATTCGGATGCGCTGCCGGGCCATTGGCCGGCTGATAGGGCCGCCCTTGCCAGTCAAAGGCCGGCGTCTCGTCGGACAGGCCTTCCCACCATGGCCGCCGGTCTTCGGTGAGCGCCACGTTGGTGAAAATGGTGTCGTGCTGCAGCATATCGACGGCGTTGGCGTTGGTGTGCCGGCTGGTGCCGGGCGCCACGCCAAAAAAACCGGCCTCGGGATTGATGGCCCATAGCCGGCCGTCGTCTCCCACATGCAGCCAGGCGATGTCGTCACCGATGGTATGCACTTTCCAGCCCTGATATTCCTGGGGCGGGATCAGCATGGCCATATTGGTTTTGCCACAAGCCGAGGGAAACGCGGCCGCGATGTAGTGCAGCCGCCCTTGTGGATCCTCGATACCCATGATCAGCATGTGTTCGGCCAGCCAGCCTTCCTGACGCGCCTGATGCGAAGCAATGCGCAGCGCGTGGCATTTCTTGCCCAGCAGCGCGTTGCCGCCGTAACCGGAGCCGATGCTCTGGATCGCCAGCTCCTGCGGGAAGTGCATGATGAAGCGACGCTCCGGGTGCAGATCACCCAGCGAGTGAAGGCCCTTGACGAAGCTACCCTCGCGCTCGATGCGTTTCAGCGCTGGCGTGCCCATGCGGGTCATGGTGCGCATGCTGGCGGCGACGTACGCGCTGTCGGTAATTTCTACTCCGCAGCGGGCGAGTGGCGAGTCCAGTGGCCCCATGCAATAGGGGACCACATACAGGGTTCGCCCGCGCATGGCGCCGGCAAACAGGGCGTTCATTTTGGCGTGGGCGTCGGCCGGATCCATCCACTGGTTGTTGGGGCCGGCATCGTCGCGCCGGGACGTGCACACGAACGTCAGGTGCTCGGTGCGGGCGACATCCGATGGATCGGAGCGATGCAGGTAACTGCGTGGCCGCGTTTTGGGGTCAAGCTGCAGCAGGGTGCCGCTGTCCAGCATCCCCGCCACCAGCGTGTCGTATTCCGCCTGTGAACCGTCGCACCAGTGAATCTTCTCCGGTTGCGTGAGCGTTGCCACTTCGCGGACCCAGTCCGCAAGTGCCTGGTTGGACGTCATCTGCAAAATCCCCGTATACGCTGCCCGGCGCGATCATCCTGAACGCGTCGATTGAGCCGGCCATAAGCGGCCGGAAAATGGCTAAGAAAAAGGGTCAAGGGTCGTGGACCGGCCTAGGTGTTGTCAAGGCGAGCACGGGCCCGCGCGGCGGCCGCGCGCACCTGGCGCGGAGCGGTGCCGCCGAGGTGGTCGCGCGCATTGACCGAGCCTTCCAGCGTCAGCACGGCAAACACATCCTCGCCGATAAGTGGCGAGAAGCTGCGTAGCTCATCCAGCGTGAAGGCGGCAAGATCGCGACCTGTTTCGACACCGCGACGCACCGCCTGGCCGACGACTTCGTGCGCATCGCGAAACGGCAGGCCGTGGCGCACCAGATAGTCGGCCAGATCGGTGGCCGTGGCAAAGCCGGCGCGCGCCGACTCGCGCATGCGCTCGGCATGGACGATGAGCCCGGGCAGCATGCCGGCAAAGGCAGTCAGTGAGTCGCGCACCGTATCGACGGTATCGAACAGCGGTTCTTTGTCCTCCTGGTTGTCTTTGTTGTAGGCCAGGGGCTGCGCTTTCATCAGCGTCAGGAGCGCGACCAGATGCCCGTTCACACGACCGGTCTTGCCGCGCAGCAGCTCCGGTACGTCGGGGTTCTTTTTCTGCGGCATGATCGACGAGCCGGTACACCAGGTATCTGCCAGGCTGATGAAGCCGAACTGCACCGACGACCACAGCACCAGTTCCTCGGCCATGCGTGAGAAATGGGTCATCAGCAGTGCCGCCGCCGCCACGAATTCGATCGCGAAATCACGGTCGCTGACGGCATCCAATGAGTTCTCGGTCGGGCGATCGAAGCCCAGCAACTGGGCCGTGTAGATTCGATCGATCGGGAAGCTGGTGCCGGCCAGCGCGGCGGCGCCAAGCGGCATGACGTTGACGCGCCGACGGCAATCCTGGAACCGCTCGCGATCGCGCGCCAGCATCTCGAACCAAGCCAGCAGGTGGTGGCCAAAGGTGATTGGCTGCGCCGTCTGCAAGTGCGTGAACCCGGGCATCAGCGTGCCGGCCTCACGCTCGGCGCGCTCGATCAACGCCGCCATCGTTTCGCGCAATTGCCCGTCGATGGCGTCGATTTCGTCCCGCAGCCACAATCGCACGTCGGTGGCGACCTGATCGTTGCGCGAGCGGGCCGTGTGCAGTTTCTTGCCTACCTCGCCGATGCGCTGCACCAGCGCCGACTCGATGTTCATGTGGACGTCTTCGAGCGCCACCTGCCAGGTAAATCGGCCTTCGACGATGTCCGTCTCAATGCCTTCCAGGCCAGCCACAATGGCGCCGGCTTCGGCATCTGTGAGCACGCCGACCCGGGCTAACATCCGGGCGTGGGCGATGGAACCCATAATGTCGTGGTGGGCGAGACGCTGGTCGAGGCCGACCGAGGCGGTGAACCGCTCGACAAAGGCGTTGGTGGGTTCGGCGAAACGGCCGCCCCAGGGTTTGCGGGGTGCTGCGGACATGGACGAAACAAGCGCTGGGCGGGGCGAGCGCTCCAGTATAGCTGAGGCCCCTCGGTCCGCCGGTGCCTTTTTGCCGGACCTGTGCCAGCCAAGAGCGGTTCTGGCGGTCGCGGTGGGTGGCGAGCTGCTGGCGCTGTTGTTTGCCCTGGCGCTGCCACTCGACGCCAACCGTTTCTGGCCGCGACTCGGGCTGTGGTCGCTCGCGGTGCAGTGGGTGGGTTTGCTCGGCAGTGCCGGCTTGTGTGCGCTCGGGCCGAGCCTGGGCCGCTTGCCGATCGTTATGTCGTCCACGCTGGCGCTGATCTGGCTGCTGCTGCTGACTGCCGCCACGACGCTGGCGGCGGCCTGGTTTGGTTTGCTGCCACTGACCGGTGAGGCCCTGAGCTGGTTACTGGCACGCAATTTACTGTTAACGGCGCTGGTCGCCGGGGTGGTGCTGCGCCTCATCTACCTGCGGCACGCCGGCCGTGAGCGGGACCAGGCGCTCGGCCGGGCGCAACTGGAGGTATTGCAGGCGCGCATGCGGCCCCACTTCCTGTTCAACAGCCTGAATACCATCGCCAGTCTGGTGGCCAGTGATGCCGGCCGCGCGGAAGAGGTCACCCTGGCGCTGGCCGATCTGCTGCGGGCGAGCATCGAGGCGGGCGATCGGCTGATCCCGCTGTCGGACGAGATCGAGCTGTGCCGACAGTACCTTGACCTGGAGCGGCTGCGGCTGGGCGAACGCCTGACCGTGGACTGGCAGGTTGACGCTGTGCCGGCCAGTGCCCAGGTGCCTCCCCTCAGTCTTCAGCCGCTGCTGGAAAACGCGGTTTATCACGGCATTGAACCGATGCCGGGTGGGGGACGCATCGCACTACGCTTGTATGCGCCGGAACACGGCACGTTGGAGATTGTCATCGACAACCCGATCGCGCCACGGCGGCCTGGCTCGGGCCTGCACATGGCGATGCTGAATCTGCGGGCCCGTCTGGCGGGCCATTTTGGTGACACTGCCAGCCTCGTTGAAGTCGAAGAATCCGGTCGCCACAGAGTCCGCCTGCGCCTGCCGATAACCCGGACATGAACATTCTGGTCGTGGACGACGAGCCTCTGGCACGAGCGCGGTTGCAGCGGCTGATCGCAGCCATGCCGGCGCACCGGTGCATCGGCGAGGCAGCGGACGGCGAACAGGCGCTGGCCCTGTGTCAGCGGTTGCGACCAGACGTGGTGTTGCTGGATATCCGCATGCCCGGCATGGATGGAATGGCCACCGCGCGGGCGCTGGCAGCTGTTCCGGGCTCCCCGACCATAGTTTTTACCACCGCGTACCCCGATTTCGCGGTGCAGGCTTTCGATGCCGGGGCCGTGCACTACCTGTTAAAGCCGGTCGTGGCCGCCCGTCTGGCGCAGGCGCTTGAACGCATCACGCCGCCTCTGGCCCCAAGCCTGCTGCTGCAGCGCGGCGCCAGCAGCCAGCGCGTGCTACTCGCAGACGTGCTGTACATGCAGGCCGATGCGAAGTATCTGACCGTGCATACCGTCCATGGACAGTGGTTGTTGGAGGAATCACTGGCAAACATGGAGCAGCGGTTCGCGCCACGCTTGCTGCGGGTCCACCGCAGCCTGCTGATCAATGCACAGCGTTTGCGCGCTGTGCATCGGGACGCTGACGGGCATGCCTGGGCGGAAGTAGAGGATGTATCGGCCCGTTTGCCAGTCAGCCGGCGGCTGTTAGGCGTGGTGCAACGGCAACTTGAGGGCCGCTGACGGAGTCACGCCCGGCCCCCGGCTTCAGGAACTGGGCCTGCTGGCCGTAAAATCACGTACTGCCACACAGCAACGTGGACACCCCATGGACGCAAGTTCCAGTCTTGGTTTCGGTAGCGCGGCGTTCGTCGAAGCGCTATACGAGGATTTTCTTGCCGATACGGCCAGCGTACCGCCGGAGTGGCGACGCGAGTTCGAGTCCTGGCGTGGGCCAACGGCGGACAGCGCCCTGATCACCCACAGTGCTGTACAGCAGCGTTTTCGCGATCTGGCGTTGAAACCCACGGTCCTGCGTACCGCGATACCAGCGGCGGACCTTGCCGGCCTGCAAAAACAGAACGCCGTGCAGCAGCTGATCAATGAATACCGTCAGCGGGGCCATCTTGCGGCGCGGACCGACCCGCTGGAACTGGAACAGCTTGCCGACGTCCCGAGCCTGCATCTGGACTATCACGGCCTGACCGCGGCTGATCTTGATGTCAGTTTCGCCGCCGGCGACTTTCCGCTGCCCCCGGGGGCGCCGTTGCGCGATCTGCAGGCGGCCCTGGAGGCGACCTATTGCGGTTCCATCGGTTTCGAGTACGCCTATCTGTCTGACTCGGAGCAGGTGAACTGGCTGCGCCAGCGGATCGAGGCCGGGCGGGCCGCGCTGGAGACGGCCGAACAACGGCAGGTGCTCGCGGCGCTGACCGCCGCAGATGGACTTGAACGCTACCTGCACCGCCGTTATGTCGGCCAAAAGCGGTTCTCACTCGAGGGTGGCGACAGCTTGCTGGTGGTGCTGGATGAGATGGTGCGCCGAGCCGGCGCGGCAGACGTCAAGGAGCTGGTGATTGGCATGGCCCATCGTGGGCGCCTGAACGTGCTGGTCAACATCCTTGGCAAGCAGCCCCGTGAACTGTTCGACGAGTTTGAGGGTAAGTCGACGGTCGTTGGCTCGGGTGACGTCAAGTACCACCTGGGGTTCTCGGCTGACCTGGTAACGTCGGGCGGCCCCATCCACCTGACGCTTGCGTTCAACCCCTCGCACCTTGAAATCATCAACCCGGTCGTCGAAGGTTCGGTGCGGGCGCGTCAGGAGCGCCGCGGTGACCGGGCGCGCCAGCAGGTGTTGCCGCTGCTGATTCACGGCGATGCCGCCTTCGCCGGTCAGGGCGTGGTGATGGAGACGCTGAATCTTGCCAAGACGCGCAGCTATTCCACTGGCGGCTCGCTGCATATCGTCATCAACAACCAGATTGGCTTTACCACCAGCAACCCGGCGGACGCTCGCTCGACCTTTTACTGCACCGAGATTGCTCGCCTGACCCAGGCGCCGGTATTCCACGTCAATGGCGACGATCCCGAAGCGGTGTTGTTTGTGGCACGCCTGGCGCTGGACTTTCGCTTGGCGTTTGGCAGTGACGTGGTGGTCGACATCGTCTGCTACCGCCGCCACGGACATAACGAAGCGGACGAACCGGCTATTACCCAGCCGCGCATGTACGCCAAGATCGCGTCCAAGGCGACGGTGCTCGATCTTTACGCCAAGCGCTTGCACAGCGCCGGGCTGCTCGCCGATGGGGAGGCCCAGGCCCTGGCCGAGGCCTACCAGCAGGCGCTGGATCGCGGCCAGAGCGTGGCGCCGCTGCCAATGAGCGACCAAAAGCCGCTACTGGCCATCGACTGGGCGCCATACATGGGCACCGTGTGGACCGAGCCGGCCCAGACCGCAGTGCCGATCGAAACCCTGCGTTCGCTTGGCGACAAGCTGTGCAGCCCGCCGGCTGGTTTCAAGGTGCATCCGCGGGTCGCCAAGATGCTGGACGATCGGCGCAAAATGACCGCGGGCGAGTTGCTTTTGGACTGGGGCTGCGCCGAAACGCTGGCCTATGCCACGCTGCTGACCGAAGGCTACCGGGTGCGCCTGTCCGGCCAGGACAGCGGCCGGGGCACCTTCTCGCACCGCCACGCGGTGCTGCACAACCAGGACCTGGAGGCAGAGCCGGACCTGCAGCGCTATGTGCCGTTGCAGCACCTGCAGCCCGGCCAACCCAGATTCCTGGCCATCGACTCGCTGTTGTCGGAGGAGGCGGTCCTGGGTTTCGAGTACGGATACGCCAGCGCCGACCCTGAAACGATGGTGATCTGGGAGGCGCAGTTCGGTGATTTCGCCAACGGCGCCCAGGTGGTGATCGACCAGTTCATCAGCTCGTCCGAGTCCAAGTGGCAGCGTCTGTGTGGCATGGTGCTGTTCCTGCCGCATGGCTACGAAGGGCAGGGGCCGGAGCATTCCTCGGCGCGTCTGGAGCGCTATATGCAGCTGTGTGCCGAGCAGAATATGCAGGTATGCGTGCCGTCCACGCCGGCGCAGATGTTCCATATGCTGCGTCGGCAGATGCTGCGCTGCTACCGTCGCCCCTTGGTGGTGATGACCCCAAAGAGCCTGCTGCGGCACCGGCTCTCGGTGTCTGCGTTGGAGGAGCTGGCGGCCGGTGAGTTCCAGCTGATCATCAGCGACTTGTCTGCCCCGCCCTCACGCACGGTGCGCCGGGTGCTGCTTTGTAGTGGCAAGGTCTACTTTGACCTGTTCACGGCGCGACAGGAGCGCGGCATAGAAGACATCGCCATCGTGCGCGTCGAACAGCTCTACCCCTTCCCCAAGGCCCAGTTGACGGCCGAACTGGCTGCTTACGCGGCTGCCGACGAAGTGATTTGGGTACAGGAAGAGCCGCAGAATCAAGGCGCCTGGTACCAGATCCGCCACAAACTGCAGGACGCACTCGCCGCTGGCCAAAGTCTGCGCTACGTCGGCCGGGCTCGGTCGGCCTCCCCCGCGGTGGGCAGCTATGTCTTGCATCAGGCGCAGCAGCAGGCCATGGTGGACGCCGCGCTGGCGCCGGCCAGCGCCGTACGCAAACGCAAATCGGCTTGAACCTGCCACCGTTACCTCCCGCCCAACCCCGGAACCGTCATGGAGATTGAAATAAAGGTGCCAGTGCTACCCGAATCGGTGGCCGAAGCCACCTTGCTGGAATGGCGCAAGCAGCCGGGCGATTCGGTACGGCGTGATGAGATCCTAATCGACGTCGAAACCGACAAGGTGGTGCTGGAAGTCGTGGCGCCGGCCGATGGGGTGCTCACAAGCGTGCATATGCAGGGCGGGGTCACGGTCCATTCAGGCGAATTGCTGGCGACGCTGGATACCAGCGCGGTGGCAAGCTCAGCGGCGGTATCCGCGGCTCCGGAGATCGGGGCGGCGCCGCAGCTGGTAGCGGAGATCCGGCCTGCCGCGGTGACTGGTATGCCGGCAAGTCCGGCGGCACGCAAACTCGCCGCAGAGCAGGGTGTGGATACCGCCGGTCTGTCCGGCAGCGGCCGTGATGGGCGAGTGATCAAGGAAGATGTGCTGGCGGCGACCGCGCAGAGGGCGCCTGCGACAACGGCCGACAGCGTGCCGCCGGGGACCACTGGCGAGCGACCGCAGCAGCGGGTGCCGATGACACGCATCCGCCAGCGCATCGCCGAGCGGCTGGTGGAAGCACAGCGCACGGCCGCAATTCTGACCACCTTCAACGAAGTCAATATGCAGCCGGTCATGGACTTGCGCGCCCGTTACCGCGAAGCGTTCGAGAAGACTCACGGCGTGAAGCTTGGCTTCATGTCGTTCTTTGTAAGAGCGGCCGTGGAAGCGCTCAAGAAATTCCCGCTGCTGAACGCCTCCATCGACGGCAGCGATGTCATCTACCACGGTTATTTTGACGTCGGCATCGCCGTCAGCAGCCCGCGTGGACTGGTGGTGCCGATCCTGCGTGATGCCGAGCAACTATCATTCGCCGAGATCGAAACGACCATCGGCGATTTCGGACGCCGCGCCGGGGACAACAAGCTGACCCTGGAGGAGTTGTCGGGCGGTACGTTTTCCATTACCAACGGCGGCATCTTCGGCTCCATGCTGTCGACGCCGATCCTGAATCCGCCGCAAAGTGCGATTCTGGGCATGCACAACATTGTTGAACGGCCGGTGGCCGAGCAGGGGCAGGTCGTGATCAGACCGATCATGTACCTGGCGCTGTCCTACGATCACCGCCTGGTTGATGGCCGCGAAGCGGTGCAGTTCCTGGTTGCCATCAAGCAAGCGCTGGAAGATCCGGCCCGCCTGCTGCTCGGCGTGTAATGGAACGTTACGATCTGCTGGTCATTGGTGCGGGTCCTGGGGGCTATGTCGCCGCCATCCGTGGCGCGCAACTGGGTTTGCGCGTGGCCTGCGTGGAACGCTGGATCGGCAAGGACGGCAAGCCGGCACTGGGCGGCACCTGTCTGAATGTGGGCTGCATTCCATCCAAGGCACTGCTGGAGTCGTCCGAGCAGTACCACCGCGCCCGCCATGGTCTGGGCGCGCATGGCATCAGCGTGGGTGAGGTCAGCATCGATCCGGCCGCCATGGTGGCCCGCAAGGACAGGATTGTCGGCCAGTTCACCGGCGGCATCACGGGCCTGTTTCGAAAAAATGGAGTCACCTGGCTGCAGGGGAGCGGCCGACTGCTAGGTGGGGGCCAGGTCGAAGTGAAGGCCGCCGATGGCACCGTTCAGACGGTCGGGGCGCAGCACATTCTGATCGCCACCGGTTCGCGCCCGACGCCCCTGTCCGTGGCGCCGCTCGATGGTGATCGCATCGTCGATTCAGCGGGAGCGCTCGATTTCACCGCCGTGCCGGCGACGCTTGGCATCATTGGTGCCGGCGTGATCGGGCTCGAACTTGGCAGCGTTTGGGCGCGCCTGGGCAGCGCGGTGACGCTGCTGGAGGCGATGCCCGAATTTCTGCCAGCGGCAGACCACGCCATCGCGACGATTGCGCACAAGGAATTCACCGGGCAGGGGCTGGATATCCGTCTCGGCGCCAAGGTTACCGGTGCGCGGGTCAAGGCCGGCCGGGTGACGGTTGGCTTCGAGGACGCCAGCGGCCCGCAGCAGGCGCGGTTCGATCGGCTGATCGTCGCCGTCGGGCGCCAGCCGGTGACTGACGATATGGGTCTGGACGTGGCTGCGGTGACCTGCGACGAGCGGGGTTTCATTCCGGTCGACGAGCGTTTTCGCACCAGCGCCGAAGGCGTGTATGCCATCGGTGATGTGGTCCGTGGCCCGATGCTGGCGCACCGCGCATCGGAAGATGGCATTGCCGTCGCCGAAGGCATCGCGGGCCAGCATTGCCATGTCGATTACGGGACCATCCCGTGGATCATTTACACTTGGCCGGAAATCGCCTGGGTCGGTCACACCGAGCAGGCCCTCAAGGCCGAGGGCGTGCCTTACACGGTGGGAGTTTTCCCCTTCCAGGCGAATGGTCGGGCGCGTGCCATGGAGGCCGCGCAAGGGCAGGTAAAGCTGCTTGCCCACGCCGAAACCGACCGCGTGCTGGGCGTGCACATCGTCGGCCCGCACGCCTCTGAGTTGATTGCCGAGGCGGTGGTGGCAATGGAGTTTCGGGCCAGTGCCGAGGATATCGCGCGCATCGTGCACGCCCATCCGACCTTGTCGGAAGCGCTGCACGAAGCGGCCCTCGCCGCCCATGGGCGGGCGATACACATCTGATCGCGGTGGGCAGCGCAGCTGCTGCCCCGTGGTCGGGCGGGTCGAAGTCAATCTGCAATGCGCAGCGGACCAGCCGGGCGTTGGCCGGGCGCCGTTCCCTCAGTCCAAGGAAAGACCAAATCCATGAACCTGCATGAATATCAGGCCAAACAGTTATTTGCTGATTACGGCATCGCCGCGCCGCGCGGTGAGGTCGCCGACAGCCCCGAGGCTGCCAGGGCGGCCGCCGGTCGCGTGCCCGGCAGCCGTTGGGTGGTCAAGGCCCAGGTGCATGCCGGTGGCCGCGGCAAGGCCGGTGGCGTCAAACTGGTGGACAGCGCCGACGCCGTGGCGCAGGCCGCCGAGGCCATGCTGGGCACGCGGCTGGTTACCTACCAGACCGCTGCCGATGGCCAGCCGGTCAACAGCGTGCTGGTCGAGGAAGTCAGCCAGATTGCCCGCGAGTTGTACCTGGGAGCGGTGGTCGATCGGGCCAGCCAGCGGGTGGTGTTCATGGCCTCCACCGAGGGCGGGGTCGAGATCGAGAAAGTCGCCGCCCAGACGCCGGAAAAAATTCTGACCACCGAGGTTGACCCCATCGTCGGACTGCAACCCTACCAGTGCCGACAGATCGCGTTCGGTCTGGGTCTCAGCGGCGATCAGATCAAGCAGTTCACAAAGCTCATGACCGGTCTGGCGCGCATGTTCGAGGAATGCGACCTGTCGTTGCTGGAGGTCAACCCGCTGGTGGTGACCGGCGACGGTCGCCTGGTGTGTCTGGACGGCAAGATCAACATCGACGACAACGCCCTGTACCGTCTGCCGCGCCTGGACGCGATGCGCGACGCCTCCCAGGAAGATGAGAAGGAAAACCGTGCCCGCGAGCACGACATCAGTTACGTGGCGCTGGACGGCAACATCGGCTGCATGGTGAATGGCGCCGGTCTGGCCATGGCCACCATGGACATCATCAAGCTGCACGGCGGCAACCCGGCCAATTTCCTGGACGTGGGCGGTACCGCCACGGCGGCGCGGGTAACCGAAGCGTTCAAGATCATCCTCGCCGACCACAGCGTCAAAGCGGTGCTGGTGAACATTTTCGGCGGCATCGTGCGTTGCGACCTGATTGCCGACGGCATCATTGCCGCAGTCAAGGATGTCGGCGTGAAGGTGCCGGTGGTGGTGCGCCTGGCCGGTAACAATGCCGAACTGGGCAGCCGCAAGTTGGTCGACAGCGGCTTGAACATCATCCCCGCGGACGGCCTCGCCGATGCCGCTCAGAAAGTCGTCAAGGCAGCGGAGAGCGTGGCATGAGCGTGCTGGTCAACAAGGACACCAAGGTCATTTGCCAGGGCTTCACCGGCAAGCAGGGCACGTTTCACTCTGAACAGGCCATCGCCTATGGCACGCGCATGGTCGGTGGGGTCACCCCTGGCAAGGGCGGCAGCGAGCATCTGGGCCTGCCGGTGTTCGATACCGTGCGTGAGGCCGTGCGCCAGACCGGCGCCGATGCCAGCGTCATCTACGTGCCGGCCGCGTTTTGCAAGGACTCGATCCTGGAGGCCGTCGATGCCGGCGTGCCGCTGATTGTGTGCATCACCGAGGGCGTGCCGACACTGGACATGCTGCGGGTGAAGATGGTGGTGGACCGTTCGGGCTCGCGCCTGATTGGTCCCAACTGCCCCGGCATCATCACGCCGGGTGCGTGCAAGATCGGCATCATGTCGGGCGACATCCACCTGCCCGGCAAGGTGGGCATCGTGTCGCGCTCCGGCACGCTGACCTACGAGGCTGTTGCTCAGACCACGGCCATAGGCGCCGGACAGTCCACCTGCATCGGTATCGGTGGCGACCCGATTCCGGGCACCAGCTTCATCGACGCGCTGCGCCTGTTCAAGGACGACCCGCAGACCGAGTGCATTCTGATGGTCGGCGAAATCGGTGGCAGCGCCGAGGAAGAAGCGGCCGAGTACATCGCCTCCGAAGTCAGGAAGCCGGTGGTGGGTTTCATCGCGGGCGCCACCGCACCGGCTGGCAAGCGCATGGGCCATGCCGGGGCCATCATCGCCGGTGGCAAAGGCACTGCCGAGGACAAGTTCCGCGCCATGGAGCGCGCCGGTGTGCACGTCGCTCGGTCGCCGGCTGAGCTTGGTGATACCGTCAAGAGGGCGCTACGCATGTGAATGCCGGTCCACGTCAGCGGTTCCTGGCGGCGGACTCAATCCGTGCCTGCAGGTCAGGCGGAGCAAAGAACATGAACGCGCGACCGCGCTTGCGCTGTTGCAGCAGGCCCAGTTCGGCGAGGCGTAACAGGTCGGTACGGGCCGTTTGCAGGCTGGTCCGATGCGAGCGGCGGTGGCTTTCCACCGTGTAGCCGTGCCCGGCATGCTGGAGTGCGTGGCTTAGCAGGGCCACTTGCCGGTGATTCAGGTCGCCCATGCCGGGCGCGCTGTGCAGCAGCCGCTGCGCGGAGCGCTGTTCGGCGGTCTTGCGGGCCAGGTATTCGTGCAGGGCCGCGATGGCCCGTTCAATGACGTCCAGCTGGTGAATCAGGAAGTAGGTCGTGTCGTTCTGGTCGGTTTCGCACAGCAGATAGGCGCGACCGTATTTGGCCGGTGCCTGGCGCAGCAGCCGCGAGATGGACACGTATTCCATCAACCAGTAGCCCGAACGCGCCAGGCTCCAGTAGAACAGCGCACGCGCCGTGCGCCCGTTGCCGTCCACGAACGGGTGGTCGTAGCCGAGCATGTAGTGCAGCAGGATGGCGCGTAGCACCGGGTGGACAAACGGCTCGCCATCGACAGTATTGGCGAAGTCGCACAGGCGTTGCAGGCGCTGCGGCAGGCTTGCAGCGTCGGGCGGATCGTGCAGGACCAGCGAATGCTGGGCGTTCACGACCTGGATGTTTTCGTCTGCGCTGCGCAGGCGCCCGGCGGCGGTGGGGTCGTCGAGCGTGCCCTCGGTCACGATACGGTGCAGTTCGAGCACGCTATCCGGGCTCAGCGGCTCGGCGCGCAGCTCGCGCACGCGCTCCATGACATGAAAGTTGTTCAGGATCATCCGCTCGCCGTGATCGCGCGGCGCCCGCCCGCTGCGCAGCATGGCTTTGGCCACTTCGCGCGTGGTGGCCGCCCCCTCAAGCTGGCTTGACGTGATCGCTTCCTCGATCAGGGAGTTGACCAGATAACGGTCCCGGTCTTCGCCGGACACGATGGGCGTGTCCATGGCCACCATCCCGGCTGCCTGCCGGTCGATGGTGTGCAAGGCGCGCAGCACCGGGTCGGGTGTGCCGAACAGCACCGGTTGCTGGTGTTTATCCTCGAACGGAAGGGATTTCAACAGGCCCAGACGGGCGATCTTGATGCCCGCCCACCACGCGTCGTGGGCAACTCCGTCGGACGGTGTGCGATGACGCAGTTCATCCCAGTGCAGATACCGGCCGTTGACCAACGGGCCGATTCCCAAACCCGCCAGACGGGAAAATTCTCTCGATTCGAGTTTGGCGATGACCGTCGAAAGCAGAGGCGGTGTCAGGGGTATTTGCACGTTCCCTCCGAACTGCTAATTCTTGCTTGGCTAGCAGTGTATTGGCAGCTCAGGCTGAACTGCTAATTTTTAAGAAACTAGCAAATCGTTAGCAGTTCAGGACCGGGCCAATTCCGGGCGTACCACCACCAGCGCCGCCCACTCGCCCTCATCGAACAGCCGCGAGCGACTGTGAAAGCGCATGCCCTCTGGGCCTTCCAGGGAGAACATGCCGCCGCGACCGGGCACCGCATCGATGATGATCTGGGTGTGCTTCCAGTACTCGTACTGGGCGGCGCCGATGTGGAATGGCTGGCCGCCAATGTCCCCCAGGTACACGTCCTGCTCGCCCAGCAGCAATTCGCCGCGCGGGTAGCACATGGGCGAGCTGCCATCGCAGCAGCCACCCGACTGATGGAACATCAGCGGCCCGTGGCGGGCCACCAGGCGCGCGATCAAGGACAGGGCGGCCTCGGTGGCCACCACCCGCGGCGGGGCGGCAGGCATATCCATTCCAGAATCAGTCCTCAGAAAAAGCCGAGCGCCTGCTCGCTGTAGCTGACCAGCACGTTCTTGGTCTGCTGGTAATGGCCGAGCATCATCTTGTGGCACTCGCGGCCGATACCGGATTGCTTGTAGCCGCCAAACGCCGCGTGCGCCGGGTACAGGTGATACGCGTTCACCCACACGCGCCCGGACTGGATGCCGCGCGCCATGCGGTGACAGGTGTTCTGTTCACGCGACCACACGGCGGCGCCGAGGCCATACAGGGTGTCGTTGGCCAGCGCCAGCGCCTCGTCCTCGTCCTTGAAGGTGGCCACCGACACCACCGGTCCGAAGATCTCCTCCTGGAAGATGCGCATGCGGTTGTGGCCCTTGAACACGGTCGGTGCCACGTAATAGCCGTCGGCCATGTCGCCCTCGTGAGTGACGCGCATGCCACCGGTAAGCAGCTGCGCGCCTTCCTGCTTGCCGATGTCGATGTAGGAGAGGATTTTTTCGAGTTGTTCCTGAGACGACTGAGCGCCGATCATGGTGTCCGTGTCGAGCGGGTCGCCGCCACGGATGGCCGCCACGCGCTTTAGCGCGCGCTCCATGAAGCGGTCGTAGAGCGATTCCTGGATCAGCGCCCGCGACGGGCTGGTGCAGACCTCGCCCTGGTTGAGGGCGAACATGGCGAAGCCTTCCAGGGCCTTGTCGAAGTAGGCGTCGTCGCGCGCGCCGACGTCGTCAAAAAAGATGTTGGGCGACTTGCCGCCCAGTTCCAGCGTCACCGGGATCAGGTTGGCGGACGCGTACTGCATGATCAGCCGTCCGGTGGTGGTCTCGCCGGTAAACGCCACTTTGGCCACGCGCGGACTGGAAGCCAGCGGCTTTCCGGCCTCCACCCCAAAACCGTTGACCACATTGATCACGCCCGGCGGGATCAGATCCTGGATCAGCTCCATCAGCACCAGGATCGAGGTCGGTGTTTGCTCGGCGGGCTTGAGCACCACACAGTTGCCGGCGGCCAGCGCCGGGGCCAGCTTCCACACCGCCATCAGCAACGGGAAGTTCCACGGGATGATCTGCGCCACCACGCCCAGCGGCTCGTGAAAGTGGTAGGCCACGGTGTCGGCGTCGATCTGCGACAGGGCGCCTTCCTGCGCCCGCAGCGCGCCGGCAAAGTAGCGCCAGTGATCCACCGCCAGCGGCAGGTCGGCGGCCAGGCTCTCGCGGATTGGCTTGCCGTTGCTGAAGGTCTCGGCCACCGCCAGCATTTCGAGGTTCTGCTCCATGCGCTCGGCGATCCTGAGCAGCAGGTTGGCGCGCTCGGCCGGCGCGGTCCTGCCCCAGGCCGCTTTGGCCGCGTGGGCGGCGTCCAGCGCGCGCTCGATGTCGTCCTTGCCCGAGCGCGGAATTTCGCAGTACGCCCGGCCGGTGATCGGGCTGATGTCCTCGAAGTACTCTCCGGAGGCGGGTGGCAGCCATTGCCCGCCGATGAAGTTGCCGTAGCGGGGTTTGAAATTAAGCTTGGCACCGGGCGTGCCGGGGGCGGCGTAATGCATGGTGATCTCCTCCAGCGGATGGGCGGGGTATCCTGCGCCCGACATCATAAACCTGTGTCACCGACTCCACTGGAGGCTTTATGCGTCGCTTGCTGACAGCTTTGCTGATGTTGTTCCTTCCCGTCCTGGCCAGCGCTGCCGAGCCACCTGCACAGGGCAGCGCCGCACCGGCCTTCAGCCTGCCCGACCAGGCAGGTAAAACGCATGCGCTGACCGACTACTCGGGTCGCTGGCTGGTGCTGTACTTCTACCCCAGAGACGACACGCCCGGTTGCACGACCGAAGCCTGTAACTTCCGGGACGACATCGCCCGCATCCGCAAACTCGGTGCCGAAGTGGTCGGCGTGAGCGTGGACGATGTCGCCTCGCATGCCGACTTCGCCGCCAAGCACACACTGCCGTTTCCGCTGCTGGCGGACACAGACGGCCAGGTGGCGGATGCCTATGGCGCCCTGCGGGACCTGATGGTGATGAAGTTCGCCAGGCGCCAAACCTACATCATCGACCCGGCGGGCCGTATCGCGCACCGTTACCTGGAGGTTGATCCGACAACCCATGCCGCTGAGGTGGTGGCCGATCTTGAGCGATTGCAAAAAGCCGGCGACTGATGCACTCGGCCAGAATCAGTGAAAAGATCGTTTCCCACACTCGTCCCACACTCGTCCCACACTCGCGCACCGGCGGTTCTGTTGGCGCCCGCCGGGAACGCCGGTTAAGCTTCGCACGGGCTGCAAGCCGGCCCGCCCCTGCCCTGAGAACTAGGCCCCGCAAGAGGAGAAGCTGATGCACGGCCTGATCATGAATTACCCATTGACGCTGACCTCGATCCTGCACCGGGCCAAGGATCTGTTCGCGGATGGCGAGATCGCTACTCGCGAGCCGCATGGCATGCATCGCTATACGTACGGTGACTTCCACCACCGCGTGCTGCGTCTGATGGGGGCGCTTAAGGCCGCCGGTGTGAAGCCCGGCGATCGGGTGGCCACCTTCGCCTGGAACCGCTACCAGCACCTGGAACTCTACTTCGCGGTGCCATGCCTGGGCGCCGTGCTGCACATGCTGAACATTCGCCTGTCCACCGATCAGCTCACCTATCTGATCAACCACGCCGAAGACCGCATGATTTTCGTCGACGAGTCGCTGGCCGAACAGCTGGCGCCGGTGCAGGAGCACTGCAAGGGCGTCGAGCGTTTCGTGGTGATGCGCGAGGGCGGCAGCGAGCGCTTCGGCCTGCGCGGCGAGACCGAGTACGAGGATTTCCTGGCTTCGGCCGAGCCGGTGACCGAGCTGCCAGAACTCGACGAGAACTCCGCCTGCGCCCTGTGCTATACGTCCGGCACCACCGGCAACCCCAAGGGCGCGCTCTATAGCCACCGCGCGCTGTATCTGCACACCATGGCGGTCGGCCAGGCCGACGTGATGGGCTTCTCGCAGCAGGACAGCACCCTGGTGTTCGTGCCGATGTTCCACGTCAACGGCTGGGGCCTGCCGTTTGCCGGCGTTATGTACGGCGGCAAGCTGGTGTTTCCGGGCCGCAACCCGCAGGCGGCCGATGTGGTCGACCTGATCCGCGGCGAGGAAGTCACCTTCGCCGCCGGGGTGCCGACTATCTGGATGATGATCGACCAGCACCTGCAACAGCACGGCGGGGATCTGAAACCCCTGCAGCGCATTGCCTGCGGCGGCTCGGCGATTCCCCGCACGCTGATGCAGGCCTTCGATGAGCGTTATGGCGTACCGATCATTCAGCTGTGGGGCATGACCGAGATGTCGCCCCTGGGTACCGTGTCGCGGACCAAGCGGCGCTTGCGTGACGCCAGTCCGGACGAGCGCTACGCCGTGCGACTGAAGGCGGGCGTCCCAGTGCCGGGCGTTGAGATGCGCATCGAGGGCGATAACGGTGAGATTTTGCCGCGCGACGGCGAGAGTATTGGCGAACTGGTGGTGCGCGGGCCGTGGGTGATCAGTAATTACTTCAAGATGGAGGGGTCGGGCAAGTCCTTCACGCCGGACGGCTGGTTCCGCACTGGCGATGTGGCGGCCTTGGATGCCGACGGCTACATGCGCATTGCCGACCGGGTGAAGGACCTGATCAAGTCCGGTGGTGAATGGATTTCCAGCGTGGACATGGAAAATGCCCTTATGGCGCACCCGGCGGTGGCCGAGGCGGCCGTGGTGGCGCGACCGGATACCAAGTGGGATGAGCGGCCGGTGGCTTTCCTGGTGCCACGCGCGGGACGTGATGCGGAGCTGGCGCCTGATTCGGTACAGGAATTCCTGGGCAGCAACGGCAACTTCGCCAAGTGGCAGATCCCCTACGCCGAGGATATCCAACTGATCGACGCCATTCCACGCACCTCAGTGGGTAAGTTCGACAAGAAGGTGCTGCGCCGACGCTTTGACTGAGCGGGTCTGGAGCGGCATGTCACCGGATCCGTGGCGTGGGTGCAAAGGCCGTCCGTGCTGCGGGTGCTCGGCTAACCGCGGCCGGAGCTCTGGCCGGCATGCATTGGGGCGCGAGCCGCGCTCAGTGGTCAGTCGCCAGCAGATAGGCGGCGGTCATGTTATCCAGCAGCGCGCAACCGGTGCTGACGAAAAGTCGCAGGCTTGGGCCGGCTGGCGGCGCACTGGCCAGCAGCGTGAGCAGGTCCGGCGGTGGCGTATCGGCAATCAGCCCTTGACGGCGCCAGGAGTGCAGGTCTCCGTACGCCAGCGCGTCGACCGAATCCACCCACAGCCTGGCCCGGTCGGCCCAGGCATCGCAAAGTTCATGCTGGTCCAGGGCATCCGCGCCCA
The DNA here is from genome assembly GCF_041601295.1 of Immundisolibacter sp. Classification (NCBI taxonomy): domain Bacteria; kingdom Pseudomonadati; phylum Pseudomonadota; class Gammaproteobacteria; order Immundisolibacterales; family Immundisolibacteraceae; genus Immundisolibacter; species Immundisolibacter sp. The sequence goes on along the minus strand of NZ_JBFIII010000013.1, from coordinate 13,867 downwards.
GGCTGACTGCCAAGGCTGGCCCAAGCGGCGGTGGGGCGCAGAACGGTTCCGTGCTGGTGGTGGCAAGCAGCCAGGCGTCGCTGTCTGCATCGGCGGTTTCGGCCGCCTGGCAGGGCACGCCGCAGCTTGCAAGCGCCCTGGCCGTTGCCTCAGCGCGCATGGGATCCTGATCGACGATATCGATTCTGGCCAGCGGTAATGCATGCGCGCAGTAGAGGGCCACGTAGTAGCCCACCCGCCCGGCGCCGATGACGGTGACGCGCCGAGCTTGCGCAGCAAGATATTTCAGTGCCAGGGCCGCCGTGACACCTGTTCGCGCCGATGACAGCAGACACCCCGCGAAGCGGTGGCTGACGAAGTGCTCGGCGCTGTCCAGCACCAGCAGCTCGCCGACCGTGATCTGGCCTGGCACGCGGATCTGCACGCGGTTGGTGCCTATGACCTTGACTGTCTTGAGCACGCCGCGCGGGCCACGCACGACGCAGGGCATGAGCCGGAAATCGCCGCCCGCCGGTTCGGTGAACACTTGCTTGGGTGGTAGTTCGATCCGGGTTCGATCAGCGCCCAGTTCGCCGAGGTAAGCCTCGGCGAACGCCAGATAGGCAGCCGGGTTCGCCGTCAGCCGGTGGTGGACTTCGGCCTCACCCCATTCCCGACAGTGCGCGGGCTGGGGCCATAGCGTCGCCGGCAGTGGCGTGCCGCCACGTTCACGCACCCAGCTTTAGCAGCCGTCGCGCGTTGCCGGCCAGCATCATTTCCTTCTCGGCGGGCGGGATCGCCAGCGCGGCGATGCTGAACAAGGTGTCGCGCGTGAAGTCCTCGCCACCGGTGCCGTCGAATGGCGTGTCGGTGCCAAACAGCAGACGGTCCGGACCAAGAAAGCCATACGCGGCCGCCAGCCCGCCCACGGCGCCCATCAGGGCGGTGTCGCCGTAGAACAAACGAAAGTACTCGTTGGCCGGGCGCGCCAGTTTATCCGCGGCAGCACGGATTTCCGGCATCGCCGGTTTTCCGTAGACGTAGTCGATGCGTGCCTCGAACGCTGGGGCCATGGCGCCAGCGTGGTGGGTGATGATCTTGATGTCCGGGTGCCGGTCGAACAGGCCATCGAACACCAGACGTGTCATGGCAGCCGTTGTCTCGTAAGGCCAGCCGAACACCTGCCAGATCCAGTATTTAGAGTAGTCCTCGTCCCGGTAGTCGGCCTGACCGCCGCCACGGGCCGGGTGCAGCCAGATCGGGTAATCGTGCTCTGCCATGACGGCAAAGAAGTCCCGGAACTGCGGCCGGTCGAGGGCCAGGCCCGCCGCGGACGAGTAAATCAGCACGCCCTTCATGCCAAGCTGGGTCAGGCAGCGCTCGGCTTCGCGCGCCATATGCGCGGGGTTATTCATGGCCACCGTGCCGACCGGGATGAAACGGCCCGGATGCGCCGCTGCCATCTCAACAATCTCGTCGTTGGCGAGGCAGGCCAGATCGGCCGCCGTGGTTGGCTCGGTGACGGCGATCTCGATCGGCGGCGAGGATGCGGTGATGACCTGAGCGTCGATGCCGTGGCGCTCCATGACGGCGATACGCGCCGGCAGGTCTATCAGGTGCGGCAGTGACTCGATCATGCCCGACAGATAGTCCGGTCCGGTCATCTTCGCCTTCATGGCAGCATAAAAACGCGGCGGCATGACGTGGGTAAAGCAATCGATTTTCATGTCAGTACTTCTCCTCCAGGGTCTCTGGCCGGCGCCAGACAGTCGCCAGCCAGGGCTGCCGATGGCATGGCTGGCCGGCCGGACGGTAGTAGTGCTCAAGCTCGGCAAAGCCCGCAGCGGTGACGTAGGCACGCCAGTGGTCCAGGGAATGATAGACGCCGTAGCGATCGCCCTGCCAACCTTCCTCGTTATCCCCCCAGGGATTGGAGGCGAACAGTACGCCGCCGGGACGTAAGGTGTCGTGCAGAGCACGCAGAACTCCGGGCAAATGGACGCTGGGCACGTGAAACAGCACGGCGTTCGCGAACACACCGTCGAAACGGTCTGACGGCAGGTCAAGTGCCAGAAAATCCTGCTGCCACACCTCGCAGTTCGCGTAGGTGCGCGCCATTTGGCAGAAGCGCGCCGCGCCATCCAGTCCGACAACTTCGTGGCCAAGATCCCGAAAGGCACCCAGGTCGCGGCCCGGCCCGCAGCCGAAGTCGAGCAAGCGCAGCGGCGTTGGGGCCGCGATATGGCGCAGCAGCGCGTCCCGATTCTGGCTTACGTCATGGTCGCGGGTGCCGTTCCAAAATGCCTGCGCATGCTGGTCATAGTGCGCTAGCGTGCGCGCACTGGTCTGCGGCAGGGCGGATACGTTTGGCATTGTCACGAGTCGGGCTTGTGTGATTGGCTGTTTAATTTACCGCTTCGTATCAGCGTCTGGAGGGTGGCAGTATTCGGGCGGGGTCGATGGGCGTGCCGCGAAAACGGATTTCGAAGTGCAGCAGGCCGCGCCCGTCACCGGGACTGCCCATGGTGGCAATGACCTGGTTCGCGCTGACCGCCGCGCCTTCTACCACGCTGATACGCTGCAGATGGCCGTAGGCGCTCAGGTAGTCCTCGTTGTGTTTCACAATGAGCAGATTGCCGTATTGACGCAGGCCGTCACCCGCATACACAACGGCACCTGCCGCGCTGGCGCGGACCTCCTGGCCGATCTGTCCCGCGATGTCGAGCCCCTTGTTGCCACCGTGACTGGCGGAAAAGCCTCGCACTGTGGCGCCAGCCGTCGGCCAAGTCCAGCCACCCGGAAGGGCTGGCAAGGCGCTCGCCGGGGCAAGGCTTGAGCCCGGCAGGCGCAGACGTTGCCCCGGGTAGATGGTGTAGGGCGGGCTCAGGCTATTCAGTTGCGCCAGGGCGAGGTAATCAGTTCCATAGCGGCGGGCGATGGCGGCCAGCGTCTCGCCCTTTCGCACCAGGTGTTCGCCGCTTGTTGACGTGATCTGTGGGCCGGGGGGCAGCTGCGCGCTGCCCGGCGGGCGTGACACTCGGCCCAGGCAGCCGCTCAGGATCAGCGCCAGGCCAAGCGCGAGCAGGCTGTTTGAGCAATAGCGGGTTGGGAGCACGTGGCTGACGCCGGATTGCGGCAGGGTAGAACCGCCTCAGCACCGCCCACGGCGCAGCGGCACGAAATTCGCATCTCCCAACCGCTCCTCGGTCAGTCCTGTGGCGGTATGGGTGAGTCGCCGTAGCACTTGTTCGCGGTCGCCTACCGGCGCCACGAGGCGTCCGCCATCGGCCAGTTGTTCAGCCAAGGCGGGCGGCAGGATCGCCGGTGCGGCAGTGACCAGAATGCCGTCATAAGGCCCCTTGTCAGGCAGGCCGCGACTGCCATCACCTACCACCAGCGCCACGTTGCGCACGCCGATGTCGCGCAGCACCCGCCGTGCGCGTCCGGCCAGGGCCGCGATACGCTCGATACTGACCACTTCCGGCACCAGGGCCGCCAGCACTGCGGTCTGATACCCGGACCCGGTGCCGATTTCCAGTACACGGCGCATGGGCGGGCCCTGCAACAAGGCACTGGTCATGCGCGCGACGGTCAGGGGGTGCGAAATGGTTTGGCCGTGTCCGATGGGCAGGGAAACATTCTCGTAGGCCCGACTGGCAAGGGCCTCATCCATGAACAGGTGCCGCGGGATCTGTCGCATGATTTCCAGCACGCGCGGGTCGAGCTGCGCCATTTGCTCCAGGGCATCGATCAGGCGGTCGCGCGTCCGCTGGGACGTCATGCCGATACCGGCGGAGTCCTGGCGGCCACCCGCGGTGTGCCGAAGCGCGTCGCTCATGGCCGCGGTACCGCGCCGGGAATGCGCCGATGCAAATTGGTCGGGACGAGAGGATTTGAACCTCCGACCACTTGACCCCCAGTCAAGTGCGCTACCAGGCTGCGCCACGCCCCGACATGATCTTTCGATGCGCGGATACGCATCAGGTTTTCAAAATGGCCAGAACCTCTTCCAATTCCTGCCGCATCTGGCGTACCAATTGCGCGGTGCGATCCTGATCCTGACGCGCTGTTTGACCGCCCAGGCGCAGGCGGGCACCACCAATGGTAAAGCCCTCTTCATACAGCAGGCTGCGTATCTGGCGGATCAGAATGACGTCCTGGCGCTGGTAATAGCGCCGATTCCCGGTGCGTTTCGCCGGCGTCAGTTCGGGAAATTCCTGTTCCCAATAGCGCAGTACATGGGGCCGTACTGCGCATAGCTCGCTGACTTCGCCGATGCTGAAATAACGCTTGCCCGGGATGGGCGGCAACTGGTCATTCTGTGACGGCTCCAGCATAGGTGTCGACACGCCGTTTCAATTGTTGACCAAGCTTGAAAGTTACCACACGCCGCGCGGTGATAGGGATTTCCTGGCCGGTTTTCGGATTGCGGCCAGGCCGTGGGCTCTTGTTCCGCAGGTTGAAATTGCCAAAACCCGACAGTTTGACCGTATCGCCACTGCCCAGCGCGCTGCGAATGAGTTCAAAGAACGCCTCCACGATTTGACGGGCTTCGCGCTTGTTCACGCCCAGCTCGCTGCACAGCATCTGCGCCATTTCGGCCTTGGTAAGGGTGGTGCTCATATCAGCCTCGAAGTTGCGCCTGATGAGTGTCGGCCAGTGCCCGCAACAGGCGGGCCATTAGCTGGTCGACTTCGGCGTCAGTAAGGGTGCGCTCGGTCGCGGAAAGGGTAAGCCCCAACGCAATACTTTTATGACCCTGCGGCACACCTTGGCCCTGATACACGTCAAACAACAGCAATTCTTGAAGCGCGGAGCCTTCGCAGGCCTGGCGTGCAGTGGCAAGGATAGCCGACGCGGTGATGTGCTGCGGTAACACAACGGCGATATCGCGACGGATGGTTGGGAAACGCGACACTTCGCAGTGGCTGGCCACGCGTCCGTTGGTTAGCGCCGCCAGCGCGATCTCGAACACTAACGCCGAGTCGATTTTAAGCTCTGACTCCAGGCCTGGGTGCAAGCGGCCCAGCCAGCCGACCGACTGGCCATTACGCTGAAGCTGCGCGCATTGGCCGGGGTGCAAGGCGGGATGCTCCGCCGCCTCGAAGCTGAACTGACCGGCGCAGCCGGTGACCGCCAGCAGCGCCTCGACATCGCCCTTGAGGTCAAAGAAATCCACTTCGCGCGCCGCGGTTGACCACTGCTCGGGGCTCGCTGGCCCGGCAATCAGGCCGGCAAGAACCGGATCCTGTTGTAGTTCATCTCCTTTGCCAATGAAACGCAGGCCGGTCTCAAACAGCCGGACCCGGGGCACCTGGCGGTTGCTGTTGTGGGCATAGGCTTGCAACAGCCCCGGCCACAGGCTGGTACGCATTACCGACAGTTCGGCAGATAGCGGGTTGGCCAGGGCCAACGGTTCGAGTTGCGGCTCGATCAGTGCTTGCACGCGGCGATCGACAAAGCTGTAGGTGATCGCCTCCTGGTAGCCCCGGCCGACCAGCGTCAACGCCAGGCGCTCGCGCGAGACGTGGTCGTCCGCGGCAGCCGGGAAGTTGGCCTTGGGCAGCGGGTGGGCGGTGGGCAGGCGCTCGTAGCCGTGGATGCGGGCGACTTCCTCGATCAGGTCTTCCTCGCAGGCGAGGTCGAAGCGCCAGCTCGGCGGCAGTGCCTGCCATACGCCGGGCCCGTCGGCCGACAGTTGGATGTGGAGTCGCTTCAAGATGGATTCGACCTCGGCGTTCGCGATGTCGACGCCCAGTACCCGTCCGATGCGGGCTAATCGCAGGCGGATCGGCAAATTCCGCGGCAAACGCTCGGAGGCGCACGCCTCGACTACCGGCCCGGCCTGTCCGCCACACAGAGCGATCAGCAGTTGCGTGGCACGTTCCAGCGCTCGCCGTTGCAGGGTCGGGTCGACGCCGCGCTCGAAGCGCTGCGACGCGTCGGTTTGCAGGTTCGCAGCCCGCGCCCGACCGGCGATGGCTGGGGGCGTAAAGAAAGCGCTTTCCAGCAGTACGTTGCGGGTGCTGTCGCCAACCGCTGAATCGGCCCCGCCCATGATCCCGGCGGCGGCCAGCGCCCGTGATTGATCGGCAATCAGCAGCAACTCGGGCGTGGCGGCGAGGTCCTGGCCGTTTAGCAATCGCAGCGGTTCGCCGGCACGCGCCTGGCGCACCACGATGTCGCCGTCCACGCGGTCAAGATCAAACGCGTGCAAGGGTTGGCCGAGTTCCAGCAGCACGTAGTTGGTGATGTCGACCACCGGTCCCAGGCTGCGCAGGCCGGCACGGCGCAGGCGCTCCTGCAGCCACAACGGGGTAGGCGCGGTGGGGTCGATCTGCTCGACCACGCGGCAGGCGTAGCGCGGGCAGGCGGACGGTGCCTCAAGCTGCACGCCGACCTGCCGCTGGCTGCGCACCGGCACTTCGGGCAGTGGCCGTGGTGTGAGCGGGGTTTGCGTGATCGCCGCCAGTTCCCGTGCCAGGCCCGCCACGCTCAGGCAGTCGCCGCGGTTGGGCGTAAGCTCGACTTCGATGATGCGGTCGTCAAGCTGCAGATAGTCGCGCAGCGCGGTGCCGACCGGTGCGTCGGTCGGCAATTCCAGCAGGCCGGCCTCGCCGTCGCCCAGGCCAAGTTCACGGGCCGAGCACAGCATGCCCTCGGACGCTTCGCCACGGATCTTGCTGCTCTTGATTCGCACGCCGCCTGGCAGGCGCGCGCCGACCTTAGCCAGCGGCACAATGAGGCCGGGACGGGCATTGGGCGCGCCACAGACGATGTTCAGCGGCGCATCACCGGGGCCAGCCTCGACCGTACACAGGCGCAGCCGCTCGGCATCGGGGTGGGGCCGTGTGTCAACAATGCGCGCCACTACCACGTGCTCAAGCACTTCGGCGACCAATTCGATGGCGCCAACCTCAATGCCGGCCATGGTCAGTCGCTCGCCAATACCCGCCGCATCGAGCGCCGGGTCGCACCATTCGCGTAACCACTGTTCGCTGACACGCATGCTGGTTCGCTGCCTCTCGCGACCGAATCTAGCGGAACTGGCGCAGGAAGCGCAGATCGTTGTCGAAAAACAGCCGCAGGTCGCCGATCCGGTATTGCAGCATGGCCAGGCGCTCCACGCCCATGCCAAATGCAAAGCCGGTATAGCGCTCGGCATCGACGCCGACGTTGCGCAGCACGTTCGGATGCACCATCCCGCAGCCGAGGACCTCCAGCCAGCCGGTGTGCTTGCACACCCGGCAACCCTCGCCCTGGCAAATGACGCAGCCGATGTCGGCCTCGGCCGAAGGCTCAGTGAACGGAAAAAACGACGGCCGAAACCGAATGGGCAGATCGTCGCGATCAAAGAAACGTCGCAAGAAGTCAACCAGCACACCCTTCAGGTGCGCGAAGCTCACGCCCTCATCCACCATCAGTCCTTCGACCTGATGAAACATCGGCGTGTGGGTGAGATCGGAATCACGCCGGTACACGCGGCCTGGCGCGATCAATTGTACCGGTGGCGCCTGACGTTGCAGGGCGCGGATCTGTACCGGCGAGGTGTGCGTGCGCAGCAGCAGGCCAGACGGCAGATAGAACGTGTCGTGCATGGCCCGCGCCGGATGGTCGGCCGGGATGTTCAGGGCACCAAAGTTGTGGAAGTCGTCCTCGATTTCGGGGCCTTCCTCGACGTCGAAACCGATGCCGCGAAACAGTGCCTCAATGCGCATGAGTGTGCGGCTGATCGGGTGCAGGCCACCGGGTTCCTCGCCGCGTCCGGGAAGCGTGACGTCCACGCGCTCGGCCTGCAGGCGGGCGGTAAGGGCTGCCTGGTGCAGCAGCTCGCGGCGCTCGGTCAAAGCCTTGTCGATGGCGGATTTGGCGTCGTTGACGGCTTTGCCGAAATCGCGCCGCTGCGACGCCGGAAGCTCGGGCAGACTCCGAAGCAGCTCGGCTACGGCGCCTTTTTGGCCTAAAAACCTGACACGAAGCTGCTCCAGCGTCACCTCGTCGCCGCAGGCGGCGATTGCCGTTTGCGCTTGGTCAGTCAACTGCTGCGGATCAGTCATCGCAACTCAAAACAACAAAGGGCAACCGAGGCTGCCCTTTATCAGGTGGGACGTGGGGCGATGCGTCAGCTCGCCAGGGCAGCTTTGGCCTGCTGTGCCAGGGCGCCGAACGCGGCGGCATCGTGAATCGCCAGATCGGCCAGAACCTTGCGGTCAACCTCAATGCCGGCCTTGATCAGGCCGTGCATGAAGGTGCTGTACGACATGTCCGACAGGCGGGCGCCGGCGTTGATACGCACGATCCACAAGGCGCGGAACTGGCGCTTACGCTGGCGACGGTCGCGGTAAGCGTACTGACCGGCCTTGATCACGGCCTGGTTGGCAACCCGGAACACCCGGCTGCGGGCGCCGTAGTAGCCCTTGGCGAGCTTCAGGACCTTCTTATGGCGGGCATGGGCGGTGACGCCCCGTTTGACTCTTGGCATGGCTCAGTGACTCGTTCGAGTAAGGCGACGCGGAAAATTCAGGCGTGGGGCAGCATGCGACGCACGCCGGGCGTGTCGGCAGCGCACACCAACACCGTACCCCCGAGGCCCCGTTTACGCTTGGAGCTTTTCTTGGTCAGGATGTGGCGCAAGTGCGAGTGACTGCACTTGAACTTCCCGGACCCGGTTTTCTTGAAACGCTTGGCGGCGCCGCGGTTGGTCTTCAGCTTGGGCACGGCTCGATTACTCCATGAATACTGTCTGTTGGCGCCACTATGGGCAGCGCCTTATGTAGCCACGTGCTCACTTGCGCGGGCTCATCACCATCACCATCTGCCGGCCTTCCAGGCGCGGGTATTGCTCTACCACCGCAGTGCCCTTGAGGTCGTCTTCCAGCCGCTGCAACAAGGCGCGGCCCAGTTCTTGATGGGCCATTTCGCGGCCCCGGAAACGCAGCGTGATCTTGGCCTTGTCGCCTGCTTCGAAAAACCGCAGCAGATTACGCAGCTTTATCTGGTAATCACCGTCGTCGGTCTGGGGTCTGAACTTGACCTCTTTAACCTGAATCTGTTTCTGGTTGCGTTTAGCGACCGCGTGCTTCTTGCTTTCGGTGTAGAGGAATTTGCCAAAATCCATGATTCGGCACACCGGTGGGTCGGCGGTGGGCGATATTTCCACCAGATCGAGCCCTGCCTCGGCCGCGGCTTCCAGCGCCTCCTCCCGGGTTACGACGCCGAGCTGTTCGGCCTCCGGGCCGATCAGCCGCACCGATGTGGCGCTGATTTCAGCGTTGACGCGGAGCTTCTTTTCTTTTGCGATGTTTCAACACTCCGGAACGCAATGGCCGCGGTTCGCAACCTCGGCCGAGAGACTTGCGGCAAGGTCTACCAGGGGCAGACTGCCTTTGTCCTCGCCGGAGCGCGTACGCACGGCCACCGTGGAACTGGCGCATTCCCGCTCACCGACAATCAGCAAGTAGGGCACACGTTGCAGGGTATGTTCGCGGATTTTATAGCCGATCTTCTCGTTCCTCAAGTCGGCTTGCACACGAAGCCCCTGTTGACGGAGTGTTTCGGCCACCTGCGCGGCGTAGTCGGCGTGTCGATCGGTGATGCTCAGGACCACCGCATGCACCGGTGCAAGCCACAACGGAAACGCCCCGGAGTGGTGCTCGATCAGAATGCCGATGAACCGTTCCATCGAACCGACGATGGCGCGATGCAGCATGACCGGCACTTTGCGGGTGTTGTCCTCGGCCACGTACTCGCAGCCCAGGCGCTCGGGCATCATGAAATCCACCTGCATGGTGCCCAGTTGCCAGGCCCGACCAATGGCATCCTTCAGGTGGTATTCGATCTTGGGCCCATAAAACGCGCCTTCGCCGGGTAGCTCTTCCCAAGCCACCCCGCAGGCAGCGAGTGCGGCGCGCAGCGCGGCTTCGGCTTTATCCCATACCTCGTCGGAGCCCAGGCGCTGGTCCGGTCGCAGGGCGATCTTGACCGCCACCTCGGTGAAATCGAAATCGGTATATACCTTCAACGCTTGGCGGTGGAAGGCCGTGACCTCAGACTCGATCTGCTCGGGGGCACAGAAAACGTGCCCATCGTCCTGCGTGAAGGCGCGCACGCGCATGATGCCGTGCAGGGCGCCGGACGGTTCGTTGCGGTGACAGGCACCGAACTCGCCGTAGCGCATCGGCAGCTCGCGGTAGCTGTGCAGGCCGGCGTTGAAGATCTGCACGTGGCCGGGGCAGTTCATCGGTTTGAGCGCGTAATCGCGCTTTTCCGACTCGGTGAAGAACATGTTTTCCTGGTAGTTGTCCCAGTGGCCCGAGGCCTTCCACAAGGATACGTCCAGGATTTGCGGGCAGCGCACTTCCTGGTATCCGGACGCCTGGTAGACCCCGCGCATGTATTGCTCGACGGTCTGCCACAGCGCCCAGCCCTTGGGGTGCCAGAACACCATGCCCGGCGCCTCGTCCTGCTGGTGAAACAGATCAAGCTGCCGGCCGATGCGCCGATGGTCGCGCTTTTCGGCTTCCTCAATGCGGTGCAGGTAGGCGTCGAGGTCTTCTTTCTTTGCCCAGGCGGTGCCGTAGATGCGCTGCAACATCTCGTTGCGCGAATCGCCTCGCCAGTAGGCACCGGCCACGCGCATCAGCTTGAACACCTTGAGCTTGCCGGTGGACGGCACGTGCGGTCCACGGCACAGGTCGACGAAATCACCCTCGCGGTATAGGGATACGTCCTCGCTGTCTGGAATGGCGGCGATCAGTTCAGCCTTGTACTTCTCGCCCTGAGCCAGGAAGAACGCCACCGCTTCGTCGCGCGGCAGGACTTCCCGGGTGACCGGAATGTCCCGTTTCGCCAACTCAGCCATGCGCTTTTCGATTGCAACCAGATCGTCCGGCGTAAACGGCCGGTTGTAGGCGAAGTCGTAATAAAAGCCGCTTTCGATCACCGGACCGATGGTGACCTGCGCCTGCGGAAACAGCTCCTTGACTGCGTAGGCCAGCAAGTGGGCCGTTGAATGGCGGATGACCTCCACGCCGTCCGGGTCGCGCTCGGTGACGATGGCAAGGTCGGTATCTTTCTCGATCAGGTAGGAGGTATCCACCAGCTTGCCGGACACTTTGCCGGCCAGCGCCGCGCGCGCCAGGCCGGCTCCGATGTCGCCCGCCACCGTCGCCACGCTGACCGGTTGTGGGTAACTGCGGGTGGAACCGTCCGGCAAGCGGATGTCTGGCACGGGGCCTCCGGATGAAAACTACCGGCCGTCTGGCAATAGACGGCGCGTTCAAGAAGGTTGAGGTCGATGCGGCAGGCGCCAATCACAGATAGAGCGAGCCGACAGCCGCGCAGATTAACACGCATGCATTGTCAGCCTTGAGGCGGCCAGCTGGTCTGCGGCTGGCGCACCGTCAGCTTGGCCGTTATTCCCAGCGACGGGTACGGCTGCCATTTCGTAATGGTTTGCTGTTGGCGCTTCTGGCGGCATGATGATCTCAATTTGGCCAATGGAGCTGCCATGACCGATAGCTCAGCCAACCTAGACCGGTTCAACGCGCTTGCCGCCGAGTGGGACGACAGTCCGCTGCGGGCTGGCATTGCGCGCGCCGTGGCGGCCGCCATTGCCGATGCGTTGCCTCTGCACAAAGATATGCAGGCTCTCGAATACGGCTGTGGAACGGGTCTCGTGAGCGTGCTGCTGGCGGACCAGCTAGGACGAATCGTGGCTGCAGACGTCGCCGATCAGATGCTGGCCGTGCTGGAGCAGAAGCGCTTGGCCGCTGGGCTCGATCACATCGAAACGCGGCGCCTCGACCTGACCCTCGATCCGCTACCAATAGAACGCTTCGATCTGGTTTTCAGCAGCATGACCCTGCACCACATTGACGACGTGCCGCGCTTGCTCGGGCGTTTGCGTGATGTGCTGGTGCCAGGTGGCTGGCTGGCGTTGGCCGATCTGGATCGTGAGGATGGCGGTTTTCACGGCCCGGACGTGCCGGGGATTTTTCACCTCGGCTTCGAACGGGCGCAGCTCATGAACACACTGACTGGTCTTGGTCTGACTGCGGTCAGCGCGCGCACCGCACACACGGTCGAGCAATCCAGCCCGGCCGGCGAGCCGCGCCGTTTCCCGATTTTCCTGATCTGCGGGCAGCTACCGTAGTAAACGTCGCCCGCGGCGCCTTGCACGCCGCGGGCGCTTTCCGATGAACGCTAAGCGGCGCTCGCCTTGAGCGCCTGGTCGATGTCGGCCAGGATGTCGGTCACGTTCTCGATGCCGATCGACAGACGCACCATGTCCGGCATCACGCCAGCGGCGGCCAGTTCCCCGGCGTCCAACTGGCGGTGGGTGGTGGACGCCGGGTGTGTCGCCAGGGACTTTGCGTCGCCGATGTTGACCAGCCGTGTGATCAGTTGCAGCGCGTCCAGGAACTTCACGCCGGCATCAAAGCCACCGTTGACGCCAAACGACAAAATGCCCGACGCGCGGCCGTTCAGGTACTTCCTGGCCTGCGCATGGTCCGGGTGGTCCGGCAGGCCGGCATAGCTGATCCAGCTGACCTGCGAGTGCTTTTTGAGGTGTTCGGCGACCTTTTGCGTGTTGTCGCAGTGCCGCTCCATGCGCAGCGACAGGGTCTCGATGCCCTGCATGATGAGGAAGGCGTTCATCGGCGCCATCTGTGCGCCCATATTGCGCAGCGGCACCACCCGCGCGCGGGCGATGAAGGCGGCGGGACCGAAGGCGTCGGTCATCACCGTGCCGTGGTAGGACGGGTCCGGCTGGCTGAACTGCGGGAAGCGGTCGGCGTGCTCGGCCCACGGGAACTTACCGCTGTCGACAATGATGCCGCCCAGGCTGGTGCCGTGGCCGCCCATGTACTTGGTCAGCGAGTGAATAACCACGTCGGCACCGTGCTCGATCGGCCGGCACAGAGCCGGCGTGGCGACCGTGCTGTCCACCACCAGGGGCACACCGGCGGCGTGCGCAATCGCCGCGATGCCGGCCAGGTCCGGCACATGGCCGCCCGGGTTGCCGATGGTCTCGCAAAACACCATCTTGGTCTTGTCGTCGATGGCAGCGGCCAGGGCTTTGAGGTCGTCGTGATCGACAAAGCGCGTCTCGATGCCGAACTGCGGCAGCGTGTGGGCGAACAGGTTGTAGGTGCCGCCGTACAGCTTCTTGGTGGAAATGATGTTGTCGCCGGCCCGCGCCAGGTTCATCACCGTATAGGTGATAGCGGCCGAGCCGGACGCCAGCGCCAGCCCTGCAATGCCGCCCTCCATGGCTGCGACGCGCTGTTCCAGCACGTCGTTGGTCGGGTTCATGATGCGGGTATAGATGTTGCCCGCCACTTTCAGGTCGAACAGGTCGGCACCGTGCTGGGCACTGTCGAAGGCGTAGGCCACGGTCTGGTAGATCGGCACCGCCACCGATTTGGTGGTCGGGTCGGGCTTGTAGCCGGCGTGGATAGCGAGAGTTTCCAGTTCCATCGCGGGGGCTCCGGGGGTGCGGTAGGCTGGCCGGACTTGCCGGCCGCGGGGCGCGCGAATATACCATCGGGCGTTTTCGCATCGAACGGGACACCGCCATGCAGTATTCGGAATTGGGCAACAGTGGCTTGAAGGTGAGCCGCCTGTGCCTTGGAACCATGACCTTCGGCGAGCAGAACAGCGAGGCCGAGGCGCACGCGCAGCTCGACTACGCCATCGGGCAGGGTGTGAACTTCATTGACGCCGCCGAGATGTACCCGGTGCCGCCACGGCCGCAGACCCAGGGCCTCACCGAGGCGTACATCGGCAGCTGGCTCAAGGCGCGTGGCGGGCGGGATAAAGTGATTGTGGCTACCAAGGTGGCCGGTCGATCGACTGAGCTGGCCTACGCGCGGCCGTTCGCCAT